>CAJXVJ010000001.1 GCA_913061105.1 uncultured Alcanivoracaceae bacterium
CTACACAGAGTAGATCGTCGGCAGCGTCAGATGTGTATAAGAGACAGATTATAAGGTGCTTGCAATAGTAATCTGATTCTGGTTTTTTGTTAAGAGTTTGATCATTGGTTGCTGGTATATTAGTGCTTGTTTGTTTCTTTATTTTTTAAAAGATCTAATGTGAGTTCAGTTTGGAGTAAAACACTTTCGCTCAATTCTATAAATCTAGTAAGGGTATATCTTTCTTGATCAAGATAAATTATCAAATCTTTTGGTTGCTCATTAGTTTCGATACCCTTCCATAAGATTTTGTTTAGGGACTCATTAGGGGAATTTATTGGATATTTATGCGCATAATTGGACATAAACGTTAAAAAATATTTTGAGTTATTTGATGTCACTTGCCTTTCATAAACTTGAAGTCTATTGAGTTCCATAACGGACTCTTGAATATCTTTATCTAATAAAACTATGTTTCCGCTTGAGATAAGTAAATCATAGCTATTAGTGTTGTAGGTGTTAATAATTCTAAATCCAACCATTTGACCTTCAGATTTAGAGATAAGTTCTTCTGGTTCAGTAAATTGGGTATTTTCTAACTCGTCAAAATATTGATTTAAAACTTCAAGTCTTTCTTTATTATATTTAATATTATTAGTTAATTGAAGCCTGTCTTTTTGGTAATCATTAGTTAATGAAAACATGTAATCTTTTTTTTGAATTAGTTTTTTCTGATTTTCATTCCAGTTATTAATTTGCAAAGCAATCAATATCCCAATCACCACAAGAATAATTTCGCCAATCGCATATTTAAGATACTTGCCTGTTTTATTTTCCATCAATAAGTTTTGCCTGATTTTTCTAAAGAACCCTATCATGATTAAATTGTCTTATTACTTTTCTTTCCGTAGGATTTTGTCCATTTTACGGCCTCTGGCTAATTCATCAATCAGCTTTTCCATGCGTCTGCATTGTTTATAGGTTTCGAACTCATCTTCTATTTCTTCAATTCGATAACCACACACAACTCCTTTAATCATACGTGCATTTGGATGAATTTTTGCATTTTCAAAAAATGTTCTAAACGTTACTTTTTCTTCTATAAGTGCTTGTAATTTAGATTCGTCATAACCAGTAAACCATTCTATAACTTGATGGAACTCCTCTCTTGTTCTTCCATGTTTTTCCAACCGGTTCCAATAAAGAGGATAAATAGTTGCAAATATCATATTGGCTACTTGTTCATTTTTTTTAGTTGTTACTTTCATAGTTTTAGTTTTGTTAATCAACCAGAGGTTAGTGATGAAAATTTATTCTAGCACAAATACAAAAAACATTTCTAATATGAAGCACTTGATCTTGATCTAAAAGACGCGATATTTCGCACCACAGTTAGATTGAGAAATAACTCTTTTCTAATGAAGTGGAGCACCCATGTGTGCTCCTTTTGCCCGTTTTCACCATTAATATGAAAAATACATGTAGTCAGATATTAACACCGTTTCAAAATCGGGCGGACACATAGATCCGCACCCTACATGACCGAGTTATTTTACATACTCATTGTGATACTTGTTTTTATCTTTACCAAATTTTGATTCTTTCATCTTCTGGCTTGTAGTTGTCCTCTCCGGGTTTGACATTAAAAGCATCATAAAATGGGGTCATGTTCATTAACGGGCCATTAACGCGCCAGATGGGTGGTGAATGCGGATCGTTTTTGACATAATTGCGTAAAAATTCATCGCGGGTTTTAACCCGCCAAATACGTGCAATCGACATAAAAAAACGTTGGTCTGGGGTAAATCCATTGATTTTTGTGTTGCTTTTGCCTTGTTCTGTTAATTTAAACGCATCATAAGCAATGGCAATGCCGCCATTATCTGCGGTGTTTTCTCCGACGGTTAATGCACCATTTAAATGCACACCATCTAACACAGTAAATTCACTGTAACGATCAATAATTAATTTGGTTTTGGCTTTGAATTTTTCATAGTCTTCATCCGTCCACCAGCTTTTAACATTGCCATCTTTATCAAATTGGGCGCCTTGGTCATCAAAAGCATGGGTTAATTCGTGGCCGATCACCATGCCTATGCCACCGTAATTAATCGCATCATCAGCTTGTAAATCAAAGTATGGGAATTGTAAAATTCCAGCAGGAAAAACAATTTCATTTTTTGATGGGCTATAGTAAGCCGTTACTGTAGATGGCGTGGTGTGCCATGAGTCTTTGTTCGGTGGCTTATTCAACTTTTCCAACTCATATTGAAAAGCATTTTGGTTCAAGGAAACGATGTTCTCAAAATACTTTTCCTTATCTATGTTAACGTTTGAGTATTCTCTCCAGACATCTGGATAGCCTATTTTTTTGGTAATGGTGTACAACTTTTCTTTGGCTTTAATTTTTGTGGCATCACTCATCCAATCCAATTTGTCAATCCTGCCTTCAAATGCTTTTTGCAAATTGTTAACCAATTCTAACACCCTTTGTTTTGCGTCTTCATTAAAGTGTCTTTTCACATAAAGTTTGCCCAAAGCAAAACCCAAGCGCCAATCGACTTGTTGCACCATTAACTGGGCCCTTGGTTTTTGAACAGATTGACCACTGATTACCTTGCTGTATTCGAAAGAAGCTTTTTGAAAAGGTTCGCTTAAGGTGTTATCGTATTGTGATAAAACATTGGCTTTTAAATAGGTCTTCCAATCTTTCAATTTCACAGAACCCAGCATTTTATCTAATTTTTTATAGTAGGCTGGCTGACGAATATCAATAAATTCAACATCTACACCTAAATTTTTGAGTAATTGAGACCAAGCAATATTGGCTTGTTCTTTATTTAAATCGGATACTTTTAATTTATGATAATTGGCCTTAATGTTACGTCTTTCGACACCTGTTTTGTGCACTTTTGCCAATTTTTTTTCAATGTTGTACACTACTTTTGTGCTCTTTTTGGCTCTTTTATCGCCTATTAATTCGAACAAAGTCCTCAAATAAGTTTTATAGGCTTTTTGGATTTCTTTGGTAGAGTCATCTTTGTTAAAGTAATAATCACGATTTGGCAAACCCAATCCCGTTTGGCCAACGTGTATCATATTGACCTTGCTGTTTTCATTATCTGGTGAAACACTCATGCTGATGAATGAACTATTGCCTAATTTAAACTCATCGGCAACAAATCCCATAAGCTCTTTGATGTTTTTGATTGAATCTATACGAGCAAGTATGGGTTTAATTGGATCAAAACCCCGTTCATTGATTAAATTGGTGTTCATGCCCGAACCATAAAAATCACCAACCATTTGATCGGGACTGCCCTTTTCGTGCGTGCCAGCAGAGACTTCTTCTAAAATTGTTCTCAAAAGCTCTTTCTGAGGAATATTTAAAAACCGGTAAGAACCCACACCGACTTGATCATCAGCAATCACAGCCTTATCCATCCAGTTTTTATTCATGTGATTAAAAAAATCATCACCCGGTTTGATAGAAGAATCGATACCATCAAATTCCAATTTGTTTTTTTCAGCATACAGTGATGTACTGGCGATTAGTAAAATTGTTGCCAGTGCAGTTTTGAATAAACTTTTCATAAGACTAATTGTGCTCGGTATTTTTGGTGAATTAAATCATATACTATAACCCAAACTTTTAAAATCAAAAGTTGTAAATCTATTGTTGGGCGGTCCTACACGTCCAACAATAAGTATTATTCCCTCACAATTGTACCTACCAAATAGACTCAAAAGCTTTTTACAACTTTTCTTCTGGACTATTTGTTTAATTCATCAAGCCAATGAATAATAACCTCACTGATTTCTGGTATCCATTCTCCTTTTTTACCATCAAATGAATCTTTTGCGCTTTGATGTATGGACTGCCAATGGTCTAAGCCTTTTTGTTTATGAAGCTTATGATCACTATGACCAGCTTTTTTAAGGATATCTATAATCATATCGTTGTCAGATTCACTCATAATCCAATCATTGGTTCCCCATCGAATTCGAGCAGGCACTTTAAGTTTTTGCCATTCTCCAGCGACATCAAACTGCTGTAATTGTTGATAATATTCCATGGGTCGACCGTACATATGCTTGGGCCCATGATAATTATCAGATGCGATTGCTGGGTATTGGTTTGTCACATCTTGGTAAGATTTATTTAAAATTAACATGCCATAATATAGCGGCATATAAGCTTGGTTTAATTTATCATTAATTTCAGTTTGGTTTAATCCTTGAAAATCAAGAATGCGCCTTTGAATTTCTAACATGTGCTCAAACCAACTTTTTACAAATGTACCATCAGAAATCACCGAAGTATAATTGTATTTATTAGCAATATATGGTGCCAATGCAGATCCCATGGAGTTTCCATAAACAGTAATTTTATTACTGTCCACATATTCCAATTGTTTTAAGTATTGGGCTGCTTGTTCATAGCCATTGAGTTCTGTCATAAAATCAGTTTCTGAACAATTGCCTTCTGAATCGCCCAAACCGGGTTTTTCAATCCTAAGAACAACATGGTTGCTCTTTTCAACTATTTCATTGATAAGCCGGGTAAACGGAGTGATGCGATTGGGGTTTATTTCAATACTTGAACAGCTTAACCCTTGTAAAAACAAGACCGCAGGAAGTTTTGATTTTTTCGAATTTGGGCGTGTAATGATGAGGCGTTGTTTGATTCCATAATCATTTGTCAATTGATCATAAGTAGTCTCAATATTAGGGTGCTTTTCCTTTTCCATTGGTTCAAATGTGATTTCTTTTGTGTAGCTCTTAAAGGCTCTATTGAATTTAATTGTGTATTTTTTACCTGCCACTAAACCGTCAGTGATGTCATACCATTCTTGAGAGGATAATATAGGCTTTTTGTCGACCAATAGAATATGATCTGCTATTTTTAGGCCTGCTTTTTGCAATGGACTGCCCTCTTTGACGGACTTTATTTTTACACCTGCGGTGCCTTTGGCAGGAACAGTAAAGCTCGCACCCCAATTGGCCCTGCGATCCAGTTCACTTGAATGGGCAGAAAAGGCAAATAATAATATTATGATAAAAAATGTCTTATACAAATTCATATGTTTTTCTCAATTTAAAAGTTGAGGTATACTAACCCTATATTAGAAATTAAAATTTGATTTATGACCAATCCATCGTTTAACAATGTAAAAAAGCTGTTTTAAATGATGAGCATTTTATCCCTTAATCGAACATACTCTAGTTACTACCTATTCAACTCAAGATTGGTGACCCATTTATTGTTTTGGATTATTTACTACATTAGCTTTGCTCTAATTTGGTCAAAAAACCATGGTCTATTTGGTTCATTCTTTTTAGAATTCATCCTGCTGCCCATGCGAATAACTGCTACCTATCTGGTCATTTACTGGTCTATGCCAAGTTATTTGCTAAAGGGAAAATTAATCAAATTTGCAATCAGTTGGATTTCCATACTCATTATTTGTGGTGTTTTGCAAAGGCTGTTTATTTATTTCTTTTATGAAGAATTTTTACAAATCACAAAATCTTCTATTTTTTCACTTCAAGATTTGTTTCGGGCCATATTATTAATAAACACAACCGTTATGTTAGCCATGACCATTAAATTTTATGGCATCTACCACCAATTAATGAATCAAAAAATGACTTCAGATGAGGAAAACATCGACTATATTGAAATAAAATCTGACAGAAGGGTGCACCTAATTAACCCTAAGGACATTGCTTACATTAAAGGGTTGGGAAATTACATAAAGATAAAATTACGCAATGAAAAAGAATTGACCAGCTATATTACAATGAAAAAAATAATGGCTTTGTTACCTGATGATTTTCTGAGGGTTCACAAGTCTTACATCATTAATAAATCGCATATCAACTCCTATAACAATGAAGACATTCAATTAGGCAAACACTGGATTCCTAGAGGCAAAAACATACTCGATAGCGAATTGAAATAAAGCGCAATGATAAGCCCAAAGTGTTTTTTTCATCATGTTTTAAATGGTTAAAAATACAGTATAGCAGAAATGAACAATTAACAATCTCAGGATGCGGATACTACTATAAAGGCTGGTTTGAAGTTATTGGTTTTTTCTCCATAAAATTTCTTTGGTTCTTTCAAGTTCTCCCCAAACCAAATAAATAACTGGATTTTCACCTAATAATCCATCTATATCTAAATAGATTGAGTGATCAAAACAAATATTTAGTTGAATAGTTGCTACTTTATACTCATTGAAAAGTTTTTTAAGATTTATTCTCTTGAAGTTTATGTCATCAAACTCAGCTGGTTCAGTTGAATATTTCCTATTTTTCCATCCAAATTCTTTGCCTTCTTCGGCATACTTCTTAAAGTCCAAGTAGATTTTTTCTAATCGTTCTTGAGATAATGAATAGGCATAATGGTATGTTTCTGAATCTTTGTGACAAGCTAAAGTATTAGAGTTAAACCAAAAATGCATAAATAAAGCCATTAATACTCCTCTAAATACTTCAATTGGCGTTATAAATATTCTATATAAAAATGAGTTTTCGATAGAGGTGTTTATTTATGGATTGTTATTATTAGTTATTTCATTTTTATTTTAGTTCCCTAAAATAATAAAGCACCAGGTGTTTCTAAAGAGTACTGAAACCACAAATAATTAATCCAATGGCAGCTACAAGTTGTGCACCTATACATGCCCAGAATAGCAAAGGAGAGTTTTCGCGAGAAACATCAAACCAAATCCACCAATCTAAAAGAAAAATGGTATCTGATTCCTCGTTTTTATAATCCCAGTAGGTGATTGCAAGTAGGATTGCCGCTAGTATAAAGTATATATTCATAAATAATAATATACCATTATCATATTTTCTCTACAATAGGCATTAAGTAATAAAAATCAAAACACAGAGGTCGCAAAGAATAGTTAAACCTCTTAAAGTAATCTCCTTTTTAATGATTTAATAGGCATCGTTTTCATCATGGACAAATACTGATAGATCACCATCTAAATCCTCTGTGATGTTAAAAACAATGGGCCTACAACATACTTGGCAATCTTCAATGTATTGTTGTCCTGATTCTTGTGGATCTAAAAGTACCTCAATTGCTTCCCCACAATAGGGGCAATGGATAACTTGTTGTTTTAATGACGGCATAACATATTAGTTATTCATAATACCTGATTATCAAAACCCCTCTACATCAAAATCCATGCATTGTGTATCGGTTTGACTCAATAATGCCAATGGGGCTTTGATGTTGGGAAGCTCATAAGTCATAAAATATCGGCAGGTATTTATTTTTCCTTGGTAAAAGTTTTTATCAGCCTCATTGATGGCTTCTGGCAGTTTCATTGTGGCGGTTATGGCTTGTCTTAACCACATCCATGCCACGACTGCGTGGCCAAAGGCATCGAGATACAATGTGGCGTTGGCCAAATAGGCGCTGATGCCTTTGTTTGGGATTTCACTTTGCATCATACCAGTAGTTTTTAGCAATGCATTTAAGTGGTATTCTATGTCATTGACACAAGCTGTGAGTGATTCTATTTGTTTGGCTTGGGCAATGGTTTTCATAATTTCTGTCATCAGTAATTTAGCCGATGCCCCATCATGTTGAGTAATTTTTCGTCCTAATAAATCCAATCCTTGAATGCCTTTTGTGCCTTCGTGAATGTGGTTTAATCGGTTATCGCGATAAAAACGCTCGACAGGATAGTCACGAGTATAACCATAACCACCATAGACTTGGATGGCTATTTCGTTGGCGCGTAGACCAAATTCAGAAGGCCATGATTTGGCAATTGGAGTCAGAATATCCAACAACAATGTTTGTTGTTTTGCCATCTCATTGTCACCAGCATGGCTGGCGATTAATTTTTTGTCGATAATTTCTGCACAATACAAGCCCAAAGCCAGACCGCCTTCTGCATAACTTTTTTGTTGCAGCAACATCCGTTTCACATCTGTGTGTTCAATAATAGCAATCATCGCAGAACTTGGATCTCTATCTTCAAGAGACCTGCCTTGTTTGCGCTCTTTGGCATAAGCCAATGAATGCAAATAACCCGTATACGCCAATGATGTGGCCCCTATTCCGACGCTAATGCGTGCTTCATTCATCATTTGAAACATATAGCTCAACCCTTTGCCTGCTTCACCCATTAAGTAGCCCACAGCACCGCCATTTTCTCCAAAATTCATTACGGTATTAACCGTGCCTCGATAGCCCATTTTGTGGTTTAAACCACCGAGTGTGACATCGTTTCTTTCACCAAGACTGCCATCATCATTCACCCTGATTTTGGGAACAATAAACAATGAAATGCCTTTGATACCGGCTTGAGCGCCTGGGATTTTGGCCAAAACCATGTGAATAATGTTTTCACTCAGGTCGTGTTCGCCACCCGATATCCACATTTTATTGCCTTGCAATAGATAACTGCCATCATCTTGTGGTTCTGCTTTGGTTTTGATATCTGCCAATGATGAACCAGCTTGAGTTTCTGATAAACACATCGTGCCAAAAAAACGGCCCTCAATTAAGGGTTTTAAAAATTTGCTTTGCTGTTGTTTATTGCCAAAAGCACGTATTAAATTAGCCACACCATGAGAAAGCATGGGATAGGCCGAAGTCGAAACATTGGCCGTGGCAAAAATAAAGCCAAGTGCATGGGTCACTAAATGCGGCAATTGCATGCCACCGAGTTCATATTCAAAGGATGCCGCAGGTAAACCTGATTCAATATAAGCATCCAGTGCTTTTTTAACCTCAGGAATAATCACAACCCGACCATCGACAAATTCAGGTTCTTTTTCATCAACCATTGCAGCATGAGGCTGAAACAACTCCTCAGCCATGCGCTCAACCAAATCCATTAATGTTTCAAAAATTTCTTTTGAATGGTCCTGGTACCTAAGAGAATCACAAAGTTTCTCTACATCTAAAACTTCGTATAATTGAAAAGCCAAATCACGGCGGTTGAATGTATGGGGCATAGTTTGTATTGTTTGCTTAAAAGATTATTATATCAAGACAACTATACAAAGCAATATAAAGGATTATCACTTGTGATGATGATTAAATTAAAAGGCAATTAACCACTGAGGACACAGAGAGCACAGAGAAAAAATGTGGGTTAAATACTTTATCAGTTTTATTTTTCAAAGCCATCGTAGAAAATTATGTCACCATCTGTGGAAATTACTGTAATAGAACCATCCGTAATAGAAAAGTTATTGCCCGTCCAACCAAATCCATTTTCCCAATACATGGGCTCCGGATTAGTGACAAATGCAATAAGAGAAACATCTCCTTCAACACCTATTACATCAAACTGTAAGGTGAAAACAACATCACCTTGATTAAGATAGGTACCTACCGAAATTAATGACTCCCAATTAAACGTAAGAAACCCACCTCCCAAATCTGAAAACACCGCGCCACCTGGATTTGATAGTCCCCAAAAAGCCAATTCAACATTATCTAATATGAGCGTATCAAATAAAATTGTACCATTTAAACTTGTAATGTTTTGCCAATTACTGCCTGCTCGAATAGAAACTTGAATGGTTTTATTAGGCATTGCCAATACATCATCAGCGCTTATTTCTAACGGAGGAAATTGGGCATAAAGAGGCATGCATATGATTAACAGCAAAATTAATATTTTTTGTTTCATAATTATCTAATTTCAGAAGCTTTATCTAATTATATAACAGTATTTGCTTGTTTTCTAGGAAGTAATAGTACAAAGGGCATCCATCTATAAAGAAGATTAATCACTATAAAGTAGAGAGTTTTTTGGAATTGGTCTTAAGTGGGTAATTAAATAGTGAAATTTTAGTTAGATTTTTATTTTAAGTAATGAAAATTCCTGTTATTCTTATAAAAATCAACGACTAACCCTATTGATTCGTATGGAGTATTAAGGTGCATATAAACAGAAAAGAACAAATGTTAAACGAAATCGAGTATACAAACACTTTTCCAGGAGGAATTTCTTTTCTGTGCGCAATTCAAAGTGAATTTTATGCACGAAATTGGGGGTTTAACCACCTGTATGAATCAGTAGTGGCGAGTTCAGTTGCAGAATTTTTAAATCGTTACGATAAACACAAAGACTATGTCGAATTTGTATTACACAAAGGGCAAGTCGCCGGAGGAATTGCCATTGATCATCACGATGGCAAGTTAGCACAGCTTCGTTGGTTTATTGTCTCTGAAAAATTGCACGGATTGAATATCGGAACCAAATTAATATCTAATGCCATGCAGTTTGTAGAAACACAAAAGTTCAAACAAGTCTTCCTCACTACATTTGAAGGGCTTGATAGTGCACGCCATTTATATGAAAAACACGGTTTTAGTTTAACAGCACAGAAGCAAGCAGATACATGGGGCAAAGAAGTCAGTGAGCAACGTTTTGATTGGATTAATCCCAACTACAAATAAAAAGGGTACTAAATTATAGCTCTTTCAACTATTAATTTAGATGGTAGACCCCTTTGTTCCTTTTGAAGTTGAAATAAAAAAGGGTGCTGACACTTAAACTCTTTCAGTTTTTACGGTTTTTTTCATCAGATTATTATGTTTGGTCTTTTTATATCATCAACGCCAGATACCCTCGGGGATTGGCTTTTCCTCTACTATTTCTACTAGCAAATTGTCAGGGCCTCTAATAAAAAAACTTCTCATACCTTGAATAGGATCAATTTTTATTTCGTGTACAAAATCTAATTCATCAGACTTCATTTTATTCAGAATAGGCCCAATATTTTCAAATGAAAATCTAATGTGATCGATTGCCCTGCCGTCTGTTGGTTTAATATCTTCTTTAGGCCACCATGGTTCTTCTTCAACTGGTTTGCCAAACACAATAATATTAATATTATTGATGGTTAATAAATTCCATTTCCATCTTAGCTTGTTGTTCTGCCATTGCTTCGCCTCTTTATAGACTGGAGCCAAACCAAGATGGGATTCGAACCAGCTCATGGTTTTGTCAACATCCGTTGATAGTAGGTGTATGTGTTCAAACCTGTGGTTTTTGTTTCCTGTATAGACCTCTACGACTTCTTTTTCTGGACCAAGAAAGTACATCCAATGGTTATCACCTAGTGGTGTAATGGGGGTATGTACTTTTATTCCCTGTTTTACTCTCCAATCAAATTCAGATTGACCATCTACACCTGACCAACCAATGTGCCATAAACTAGAACCCAAATGTGTTGGTGGTGCTATATCAACAAGGTTCATTAATAGAAATGATTTCTCAGTAAACAGAGCATCCACTTGGTCTCGGTATTTTACTTGGGTTGCGCCAAAATATTTTTGATAGTAGGCAATAGTTGCATCACTGTCAGTGACATTTAGATGAACATGATGGAAGTTCGCTTTATTAAATTTATCAGTTTTAACTTGTTTTTCAGATAGGTTTTTACATCCACCAAGATGAATTATAAGAACAGCTATGACAAACACAAAGGGTCTAAATTTTATACTAAACAAAGTATTCATTTTTTTAATCTAATTGTAGGTAACACTTTATATACATATATTAATTATTTACTCAGAATATATGCCCTATCAAATCCTTGACCGTTTCATAGAGTGTTATTGAAATGTTATGAGTGGTTGGATTTAGATTTATTGTAGCACAAAATTGAAAGATATTATTACCATGAATCGCGTGAAGAAACGGAAGAAAATAATCGGTAAATTAAATGAACTCTTATACACTCAGTCACTTTACTTTGTCCATCAAAACCTTCAATAACTTCATCTGCTTCGGGTTAAACATTTATTGATCTTGATGATAAATGAAGAGGCCAGGGAAATTAATTCCCCGACCTCTTTTGTTTATTCAATCATGCAGTAGGCATTTAACTTGTTGCCATCTAAATCGCGAAAATAACCGGCATAAAAACCACTTGTATCCTCTTCGGGGCGAAATCCAGGTTTGCCTTCACAGGTTCCGCCGAGAGCCAGTGCTTTAGCATAAAATGCGTCAACTTTTTCCTTGTTGTCCATAAACAGCGAAACCATCACGCCATTGCCGACTGTCGCCGGTTTTTGGTCAAATGGAACAACAATCGCCAACCCAGCGTCATTCGGGACTTTTGGTGATGCTGACCAAGCGACAAAATAGTTTTCGATCTCCATGGCTCTACCAATGTTTATTGACCCAAATAATGCATCGTAATAAGCCACAGCTTTTGTTAAATCGTTAGTTCCTAGTGTTACATATCCAATCATTTTTATTTCTCCTTTCAGTGAAATTTAGTTAAAAAACACATATTATCAAAACCCTGCTGACAGCATGGTGTCAGCATAACTTTGGTAAGGTATAATTAATTCAATTAATCAATAATATATTATGAGACGCGCTGACAGGCTGATAAAAATAACTCACTTCCTCAGACAAAGACGATTGGCGGTTACTGCCAATCAAATTGCTGAAGCTTTTGATATATGCAAACGCACAGTCTATAGGGATATTCAGTGTTTAATGGATACTGGTGCGCCTATTATTGGAGAAGCTGGTGTTGGTTACACCATTGATAAACGGTATTATCTGCCACCTATTACTTTTGATGCCGATGAACTGGAGGCGATTGGTCTAGGAATCAGTATGGTTCGTCAATGGACTGATGATCAGTTTGCTGATAAAGCTGCCAGTGCTTTTGAAAAAATTCAAGCCGTTTTACCTGCTAGCCTTCAAGGTGAATTAGAACAAATCACAACCTATGCTGTTCCCAATCTCCCCAAGATACCTTGGAATGTTAGTTTTTCAGACTTACGTGAATTTATCCGCAATCACCAGAAAATCGATGTGGCATATTCGGATGAAAACAAAAAAGAAACAAATCGTACATTGCGACCTTTGGCTTTATTGTTTTTTAATCCGGTTTGGTTACTGGCTGCGTGGTGTGAAAAACGCAGGGATTTTCGTAACTTCAGGCTCGATAGAATTAATAACTTGAGTATCAACGACGAAAAATTTGACGATGACCCATCCAAAAATTTAGCGGCATATCTTGCCACAATTGATGGATATAATAAATAAAGTCAAGCTAGACAAAAAATATCAGTATCCATTTGAATTACACTAAAACTGAGCCGAATTATATAAAAGTCATCCGCCCTGTCCTCTCTTATTTATATTAATCAGTAAATGTCACATTTTTGTCGTGTTAAAATGAAGGCCAATCTCCTATTATACAGTCAACATCAATCAAGGGTCTTAAAAATGATTATTAGAAAATTAAGAATTCAAAGAGGTTGGTCTCAAGAACAACTTGCTGAACTCACTGATGTTTCAGTAAGGACAATCCAACGAGTAGAACAAGGACATAAACCGGGGTTAGAAACAGCCAAAGCATTAGCAACTATCTTTGAGGTTGATGTTGCCTTAATCACTAATGGAGATAACAAAATGAACATAGAAAATAATTTAAAACAAGATGAAGCAGAAGCCATACTTTATGTAAAAGGCATAAAAGAATTCCAGACACACCTGGCATTCTATTTATTTAGCGTAGTAACAATTTTATTTGCCAGCTTATATTCTGGAGCCAGCATGAATCCGGGGTTGATCGGTTGGCAACCAGGGACAATATTAACATGGACATTTATTGGATGGGGTATTGGCCTTTTAATTCATGGTTTAACAGTGTATGAAGTCATTAATTTATTCAATTCAAACTGGGAAAAAAGAAAAATTGAAAAACGACTAGGTAGAAAACTTTAATTCTCTTTTTAATAAAAGAGCAGATCATTTCTCACACTAAGGCTCGACTGAGATGACTGGAGTTTAATGGTTTATTTTTTATACTTAGTGTTCTTCAATTGCATCATGGTGAGTAGCTTTTAATATTGATTAAAGTAATCTTGAATTTTTTTTGTATCTTTTGTTTTGGTCAGTGATAACATCAACAATATCCTTGCTTTGTTTGATGGTAAATCATTGGCTATAATAACCGGTGTTCCTTCAGGATTTGACCCCATTATTCTTCCAGATTTGATGCTTGAAGAAATAACAATGGGTTTATGGGTTGCAGGGTAATTAAATATCTGACCAAGTCCGCTACTCATGCGGCCTCCAGCAAAAGAACTTATGACCAACCCTTGGTTTGGTCGATCTGTGAAATATGTCAGTATTTTTGGGTCAAAACCAGCAAAATCCTGAACGATGTCTATTTTAGGTAAACTGTCTAAGTGATAAACATCGAATTCACTTTTTAGGGTATGCCGTTTGATTGGAGATCGATAAAAAGTCACTTTTTCTGGATCACAAAACCCAATATATCCCAGCTCAGTAGAGGGAAATGCATCGACTCTTCTGTTGTTCATCTTCAATAAATCCCTTGCTGCACTGATGTTGTCATTCATGACCACCAATACTCCCTTGCCAATTGCATCGGGAGATATACCGACTCGTACTGCATTGATTAAATTGGCAGGGCCATCTGCAGAGATTTCATTAGATGAACGCATTGAACCAACCAGAACAATGGGGACTTTGCTGTGGTGAGTTAGATTGAGAAAGAAGGCTGTTTCTTCCATTGTGTCAGTGCCGTGAGTAATAATGACGGTCTTAATTTTTGGATTAGCATCTAAAGCACTCTTAATGTGCTTGACCAGTTTAAGCCAAATTGATGGCGTCATCTTAGATGATCCAATGTTTACAAACTCATCAACTTCAACAGTTGCGTAATTGTTTAGTTCTGGAACTGCTTGTATGAGCTCATGGCCTTCAATTAATGGAGCATTGGTTTTACTGGCAATTGTGCCACCAGTAGTGATAATTAGCACATGAGGTTTTGGTGTGTTTTGGGAATGTGACATAGACCAACAATAAAGTAGAATGATTAGGGTTACGATTTTATTCATAAGTTACGTACGTTCGTTTTTTTCTCTGTTTTATACGTGATATTGGTATTATTGTAGCACAAGTTTATTCTTTTTATACTCTGGGTTCTTCAAGCGCTTCATTGTGAATTGCTCTTGATTTTAATCTTGATGACCATGCTTGTCTGGTTTATTCAATGAAAACCTTTAATATTAAGAATTCAACCTTGACATTGAGAGTACATTCGTACACTGTTTTGACTGACAAATTATACTTTTCTAGTAAATCTTATAACCATTTCATATATAAACAGGGGTTTTGGTAATGGAAAAGCGTTAAAATTAGGAATACAGTCTTGACACTGAGCGTACACTCGTACACTATACTGGTTTTAAATTAAACATTTCTAAAGAACCTTATGGCTACTACATCAAAAAATACAGCGCAACCATCAATACGTTTTTTCCATTCGACTGAGTTGAAAGAAAAAACTGATGCCGTGTTATCTGCACTAGAGTCAAACCCAGACTACACAAAACATGGTGATGCCATGGCAGACTTGGTTTCCGAACTTATTGATGCGGGGATGGATTATTACTTTGTAAAGGCGCTCAAGCAGGCAAAAATAGGGTTTATCTCTGAGAAATCAGCAATGTTGGGTATAGCAAGTGCGGTTAAGCTTATTAGTTCAGTAAGCCGTAAATTTATTGTCCGCATGGATACGAATCAATTAACGGTTGTTGCTAGTCATATTCAATCGCTTGCTTCCACAAAGTAGTTACTATCAATTCTGAATCAAAGTTCAAAATGGTTACTGATAATTAGGTCATTGTTGTTTTCTATGTGGTGCATAAGAATTTTTTGAATGATGTTTGCCTTTTATTAATTTGATCAATATCATTTTGATCTAACACGTCATAAATTTATTCTAAAATACGTAACAAATAGATACACAGCTAAATTAACAGAGAAATTATGCAATCACAAACCACGATAAAAACCACCAGGCCTTTATTAATTAAAACAATCACAAGAATCTTACCATTTACTGGGCTCTTGTTTTTAACCGCATGTGGTGACGCGGAAAAACCAAACCAAACCAATACCACCTCAACAACCTTAACAACTAATAAAGAGTCAATCAAATCAGTGAATTTAGACCTATCATCTGCCCCACTTGAAAAACAAATATTCCTTGGTCTTATCACACCAACAGCGAAGGAAGCCGCTCCTTGCCCATTCCTATCTGATACAACTGCTGTGGAGACAGCAAAAACCTCTTGGGTTCTTAAGCGTCGTGAAACCTCCAATGAACGCTGTTATTGGTCTAAAAACCAAGGCTTTTCTATTAAAGTAACAGTCGAACCATTGGCTACAGCGAAACCTGTGCAGGAGCGTGTTTATAATTTAGAAAGCCCGCCGGTACTGAAAGATCAGCCAGAACCTGGCAACAACGCGGTTATTTTGTATGACACTGTATGGGATAATGAGCGTCCTTATGCCATGGCTTTTGAACTAGACAACAAACTTGTCTGGATTAGTGTTACTGGGATGGCCACTGATGCAAAACGCTTAACCGCTACTGCTAAAGAAGTGGCTGAGAAATTGCCGACTGCACCCAAGCTTGACCAGCGACAAAATAATACAGATACTTTTAGCCTGTGTTCAACATGGAGCGAAGCCGAAATAGCAGCCATCATCGGCAGCCCTGTGAAAGTGTTGTCGCGAGGACAGGACTGCAAGTGGGAAGCTGGATCGGAAACAGGTATAAAACATGTAAGTATAACTATTTATGATGGCAAGTCCTACCCATGGGAAAGTGTACTTGAACAAAGAGGGGTCGACATTGCTGGTGTTGGTGAACGAGGGGTGATGGAAAGAAAACGAAAAAGAGGCGATGTTCCTGGTTATGTATTATTAAACGTTCTTTATAATGAAAGATTGGTTACCATCAGTACCACCGATACCATTGGGGATCATGAGGCCGTGGCACTGGCATTATCGAAAAACATTGACAGTCGATTTAATTAACACTTGCTCATTAGTTCCCTCTCTTGAGGGGATTGAGGTATGAATATTGGTCAACAATAACGCCATGTGTTTCATGGTGATTAGCTTTTGATGTTTATCTCTGTAATCTCGGTGATTTATTCTTAATTGTTGCCTGGTTGGGCCATTAATTTTATGCCTTGTTGGCTTTAGTTTTTTCGTACCAATCTTTTGCGTTTTGAAATAATATTTTCTTTTGTTGGTCTGCTGAAAAATTCTCTTTTATCCTTATCAAATGATCATCTGTAAAAGGTTGTTTTGCTCTTGTTGAAGGCAAATCTGTTCCAAACATTAACGCATCAGGGTTAATTGAATAAATCTTTTTCATGACAGTAATGGGATTAAAATCCACCCGTCCAAATCCCGTTGCTTTAATTTTCACACCTTTTTCGGCCCAGTAATACAAATCCATTAATCCCTTTTGAGAAAGTCCTAAATGGTCAATTGAAAATTTTGGAATTTGTTTCAGTACTGATTTCAATTCCTTTAAATCTTTACTGTCAACATAGAGTTCCGTGTGCCAACCATAATGATCGTATAGTTTATTTGATAATTCTACCATATTCTTCAAACTTTCAGATCCTCCTCTTTTTAGGTTGAACCTAACCGCACGGATATTTGATTCGTTTAGTTTTTGTAACTCGCAGCCTTTCATTCCAATTGGAATATTCGCCACTCCAAAATAGTTATTACCGAATGTTTTAAGAGCATCAAGTAAGTATTCTTGGTCAAATTTTTGAAAGGATCCTGAAACAATTGCTCCACCAACAATTTCATAATTTTTGACCTTTGCCCGATAATTCTCAACTGTAAAATCAGGTGGTAAATATCCATTGTTTTCCACTAAAGGAAATTTCGGGTTGATGATGTGGAAATGTGAATCAAATATTTTCAATGGCGATTTAATAGAGTTGTAATCAGTGGTTTTGGTTTGGTTTTATTGTAGCACATATATTAAAAACTGTTCTGCCTGCCTTCGCAGATATAATGGAGTGGTTAATCGCATTTGATCTTGATTTTTACGTTCTTTGCATTAAGCTTTTGATTTTTAACTAATCAAAAATGTTAAAATATGTTTGTTGTTACAATAATTTTATAGGGCTTGCTTTATGTTCATTAAAAATTTCGATGGTAATTTCTATTGCGCCAATAAGAAATGTTAAATATTACTATTCGTCATTTCACCTTGGGCTTTTTTCTTTTATTGCCTTATTTTGCACTTGTTAGTGTGGGTTTGATTAGGGCAGAGGGTTCTGGCTGGTTCTTTTTAACTGGTTGGTGTACTGCTTTTATTTTTCAGGTGTTTTTTCTGGCTGTAAACCAATCTAATAAAAACAGGGCTTTGCCACTTTATAGAGACATAGGTGCTCTTATAGTGCCGCTGATAGTATTAATTAAACAATTGGTGTCTGGTGGTGGCTTAATGCTTTATATTATTGAGTTGATGGCGCTTGAGGTTATTGTCTTGAATATTGGGGTCGTGATCACTGTGCTTTTTATGGCTAAAAATGATTGGTATGCGGCATTTTTTGGTGCTCTATTCTTTAGTTTGTTTTTAATACCTTCTTTTTTTGGGCTGTATGCTAATTGGAACATCCTTAATACTGATACCAGTTTGACCAACTTTTATATATTGGCTTTTGCCATTTTAAGTGGTGTCTTTGTTAATATCAGATTTTTGTTATCTGTTGGGAAATCTGAAATACATTTAAAAGATGTAAAAATCAATAATCCTGCCCTCTTTTTTGTTGGCCAAATTGTGTTGTGGTTTGTCATTATGGTGGCAACTGAGTATTTTATAACAAAATAAAAAACACAAATAATATTAACTTTATGGTGTTTGTGTTTAGCTTGCTATTTTTAATTCTGGTGTCTCACCTCTTCTTTATTGAAGAGGTTTTTTCTGAAAAATCACATTAAGCGTTCTACCTGAATAAACACTTAAATTTATAACCTCACCTTTTTTATTTCGGTTGAATTTGACGTAAAAGCCCCACTCTGTTGTAAAAAAGTCTTTGGCAGCTGGCATTAACGCTATCTCACCTAGCCAACGGTGTTTGATTGTTAAGTTTTTGTCTTTGATTATCAAATGATAAACGGTTTCTAGTTCATCACTCCAGTAATTTCCTTTAAAAATATTGAGGTCGACTTCATTTGGTGTCCATTTTTCTGCTTTAAAATAGGAATATTTGGCACCATCTGTAATTGTTAATTGTGTTTGGTTAGGTGTGTTTTTAAACTGGTATTTGACATCTCGTCCATCCAAATAAAATGTATTTGATGCGGTTGCAATAAGTTTTGTTTCTCCTTGTACTAACTTGCCTTCTTCGGTGTTTAAATCAAGGGTTCTGTTAAGTGTTTCTGCAACATACAGGCCTTTTAATTGCTCTAATTTTTCCTGTTTCACATCAATTTGCTCGCGGGCAGTTTTTATTGAAGGTATCATGTGTTTCTCAAGCAATATTTCGGCAATTTTTGATGTGTCTATCCATCCTTTTCCACCGTAATTTGTTACAGTATAAATACCTAAATCCTGTTCTGGATAATAGCTTAATTGGGTAAGAAAGGCTTCATGGCCGCCCGTGTGTCTGTAGCGTTTTAAGCCACGGTAGCTTTCATTTTTTATGCCCAAAGCATAATCTGAATTTGTGCCATCATTCAACATAAATGGTTTCAAGAATAACGTGTTAACATTTTGACCACCAATTTCTGCTGTTTTGAAATTTTTTATCCACTTAACCATGTCATCAATATTAGAGTAAACTTCAGCTGCCCCAAAAATTGCGCGGTTGCTTTCTTCATTTTTAAAACCTTGTTTCTCATCATAAGAATAGGATTCTGCTGTATTAATGATTACATCTCCCACATAACTTTCAATCTGGGTATCCTTCATATCCAATGGCTTTAAAATATTATCCTCAACCCATTTATCTGCAGGTTGACCAGTGACTTTTTCCAGCACTTCGGCCAATATCACCCAAGCTGTACTGTTGTAGGTATAACGAGATCCAGGAATAAATTCTAACTCTGGTTGATTCCTGACTACATCCAAACATTCTTTTCGCGAAAGATGATCAACACCGACTATCCTACCAGCTAGATTTGACATGGTATAGGCTTCTCGATAACCGCTTGTGTGTGATAGCAGGTGTCTTAAGGTTACCTTGTGTTTGAACTCTGGCCAATCTTGCATGTACTTACCCACAGGGTCATCAAGGTTTAACTTTCCATCAACGTGTAACATAGCAAAAGCATATCCTAAAAATTGTTTACTCACAGAACCTGTGTTGTAAACCATTTTTGGATCATTGGGCATGCCATAAGATATGTTGGCCATACCATAGCCTTTGCTGAATATCAGCTTATCTTTATGGACAATGCCAATGACAAGTCCTGGTGTCGAATCATTGATTTCAGCTGGAACCAATGCATTTATCTTTGCTTCAAGTTCCTTGTTACCAAGGGCTTTTGCATGAGTTGCTAAAAAGCAAGACAATGCGATACAGTATATTGTGTAGTTAAGTATTTTTTTCATATGAGTGTTTTTATTTATTAGGTAAATATTGACTTGGAATTGGGTTTTGATCGGATTCACTGGTCCAGTAGATGTTTATGACCCACCATCTCTGGCCATCATCAAAGAGTTGAATGCTATTAATGCCTCTTGCAAATGGAACGGTGTCTTTTGCTGTTTTGAAGGACTCATAAGTGCTAAAAACTTGAGTGATACTTCCGAATGTATCGATTTCTCTTTGAATCTCTTTTTCGAAAAAACCCTTTTCAACCAACCACACTCCGGGGCCATTTATATATTCATCTGGAGTGATATACTTAGCGATGAATCGGCCTTCTTTATTCTTTTGAGTAAAGATGAGTTTGGCATCAGGGTGAAACAGGGATTTGAAGAGCGTCCAATCTCGCGCTTCTCCTTTTTCTCCAGAAATAACTGCGTAAAGAGTTGAGATAATCTTATCTATTGAGTCTAGATTGTTGTCCACTTTTTTATTAGTTGATTGGCACAAAGCAGTCCATGATAAAACAGATAATACTATAATAAGAATTGAGTTTTTGTTCATATGTTATCGTTATTTATGAAGTATCTTTTTGATTTTTGTTATTATTTCTGGATTTGTGAGGTCTTTTTTATTGAGAATGGCATGTGCAAAATTATCTGCGGCAATTTCCTCTGGGTGGATTATATATTGTGTGTTTTGTCCTACTTGTTCAAAAAACCCAGTGACTTGATTGTATGGATAGATAATAGGTTTGTCATCTTTGTACTCAATGGTTTTTATTGAATCACCTGTTAAACTCAAAAAGCCAATATTAAGGTAGTTAAAAAAATGACCTCCATCATAATCTCGATTTGAATAAAGAATCATCATACAATTTTTGATTTCGCCATCAACTGTTAAGCTGATATAACTGTCTATTTGTGGTGCATCTGGATTAGTAATCCGATAAGCTTTTAGGTCTTCTGGATACTCAACATTGTTCATTAGGTTAAACCCAAAAATCTGATACATTTCTTTTCTAAATTTAGGGTTGTTTCTGGTTAAAACATGAAATAATTCATGAGTAAAAAAGTGTTTTAGATCCGAATTTGGATCTGTAAAACTATTTTCATTGAGTACAATGTAATTGGCTCGAGTATAGCCGCCAGCACCACCCTCCTCTTCAGCTGTGGTTTTTACAATATAAATTTCATCCGGATAATCAATTTTAAACCCTTGATCTACAATTTGTTTTTCTATCTCTTTATAAGTGGAAATAACCTGGCTTTTTTCGTCTGTTGTCCACTCTCTGACTTGCTTGGTAATTAAATCAAATAAGTCTTCTTTTGTGCTTTGTTTTTTCTGCATTCTGGAATCAATATCAAATTGACTCCAGCTTCGCGTGAAACTGTCTTCTTGAGTTAACAGTTCTTTTGCTTTTTCAACTGATGCGAATTTTATTTTATCTACTAATAATTCAGCACAACACCCATTGACAATAAATCCTATTAATAATAACCCTAATAATTTTTGTTTCTTCATTTAACTCACTTTTTTATATTATACAGAATGGCATAATTGCGATTTTTCATCATTGTAACATAGAATTAAGTGCTCATTTGTGTTGATAATAAGTGTTAATTGGCTTTTTAAGTCTATTTTATTTTACAGATTCTCTTTAACTGCTTTTCTCCAAAACAATAGGCCAAAACCAAAGGTGACAATCGCAAACATAATGCCGTTTTCACCAAGCCAATGTTCGCTTCCTTCAATTTTTGTTGTCAATGGTGGGAATATTTTCTGAATATAAACATTGCTGACTGCATGAAATATTACCGCAGGCCATAAACTGTTTGATTTAAAGGTGTAATAGGTCATCATAAAAGACATTGATATAATAACCACATAAAAACAAGCCATTTCTAGAACAATGTTATCGCCATAATAAACAATTATTGGCCAATGCCATGTTGCCCAAATAATACCACTAAAAAGTGAAACACCAGTAAATGATAACACTTTCCTTAATTCATAAATAAAAAAACCGCGCCAACCAATTTCTTCTCCTAAAGTCGTTGCCATGGCTCTTATTACACCTATGGTGCCTAATAAAACAACCCCAATAATCACAACATATGTTGGGCTTAATGTGCCTATTCCAATCAGACCAAGTTCTTTGGCCCACTCCAAAAGGCTTTCTTCATTTGACATTGATCCTAGAGAAAACGACCAAACAAGTAATCCACATACCAAGGCATATAATGCTGGAATGATATATGACATTCTAATATATTTCCATTTTCCCCAACTCCAATTAAGCGAAGCTATCGGCCTTCCTTTTAGTTTCAATGTCATTATTGCTGCTAGCGCTGGTGTCCACATTAGCCCGCCGATATATATTCTTGAAGGATATAAGTTAACGATGGCATAATGAAAAACCGCGCTAAACAATGTGACGATTATCAAGAAAACACAAATGGTTTTCCAAGCTTCTTTTTTTTCGATTAATTTGTTTGCCATTTATGTTATTTTGTTTTGGTTAATAGAAGAACGAAAGGGTTTTTAGTTTGTTACAACGCTTTCTGTTCAATTGAGTGATTCAATCTGGTTCCCAGATAATGGTTTTATCATTGGTTTCATTGAGTTTAATCAAATAAGGTTTGGGTGTACTACCATCAAAAATGAGCTTTGATGAAAATAATAGTTTTTCATTGCCTAAAAAAGCAACCCAATGTGGTGTGAACGGTTCTGTTTGATTTAATAAGTTTTGTTGTTTTCCGTTTTCATCTATCACCTCGAAAGTCCTTTTTCCCCAATAAGCAAAAAGTAACTTACCATTTTTGTAATCTGCATCAAATATTTGGTTTCTGTTTAATGGTGTGCTTTTTGTGTCTTTACCTATCAAATTAAGCCATTGTTTCAATAGGGTACGTGTTGTACCATGAAACAAGCACTGTCATTCATTAATAAGATTAGATTAGGTGCCACTGCTCTTATTCTTTTTATTGGTTGATCAAAATCAAAAAACTTTTTTGGCTTTTCTCCTTTTATCAATGAATATATTTCAGGATGCCTTGCAAAAACCATTTGATTGTCATTCAACATAATAAAACCACCTTCCCCTATTCGCCAATCATCCTTGATCCAATTCCAAATAACTTTTGGTTGTGTATTGACAGTTGTTTTCAAGAGTCTCACTTCAAAGCTTTGGGTCGTTTGTAAAAACCTTCTTTCAACTATGTAGATTTCATCATTATTGTTGTATAGCATGAAGTCACTTGCAGAATGCTCAGATTGAAGAAATATTTTGGGTTCTGAGTTTTTGTTCCAGATCATGATGCTGGCTTTATGATTTGTATCATCAATTGGGTAGATATAGGGCCAAAGGACATCGTCTCCAACGGTTATCATATTTCCAGTTGGGTGAGATAATGCGGATATTGTTTGTATCAGCAATAATACTATTACAAATATGGCCTGTTTCTTTTTCGCGTTCATTTTTATCATAATTTTAGCACAGTAATAAGATGTTTTTTACACGAATATTATTCTGCATCATCTGTGTATTGTGAAGAACCCCTGTTGTTTAACGTTTAGTACAATTAATGATACTCAAATCTAATAAAGCTTGATGTTAAAGATTGTCAAGTGTAAGTTAGTGCTTCTTTTTTACAAAGCTATTATATCTAAATTAATAATATGAATGAAATCCTCTCAAATATTTCCACTGCCTTTTTAGCACAGTCTTGGTTGGAAGTAGTGGCTGTTGTTTCCGCGATCTTGTATTTAGTTTTGGTGATTAGAGAAAATATTTGGTGTTGGTTTTTTGCCTTTGTTAGTACAGCTATTTATGTTTATTTATTTTACAGCGTTGTTTTGTTATCAGAATCGCTACTGAATGTTTATTACTTAATCATGGCCGTTTATGGCTGGTGGCAATGGCACACAGGAAATGATCATGAAGCTGTCATAATTCAGCATTGGCCCGTATCTAGGCACATAAAAATTCTAACCGTGTGTGCTTTATTGGTTGCTCCTGTTGGATATGGTATGAGCCAATTAGGCGCATCTTATGCTTACCTTGATGCTTTTGTGGCTTTACTAGCGGTATCTGCAACAATCATGCTGGCTTATAAAGTCTTTGAAAATTGGTATTATTGGCTATTGGTTGATACTTTGTCTATCTATTTGTTTTGGCAGAAAAGCATGTATCTAACAGCCCTATTGTTTGTTCTTTATATTGTTTTGATTTTTGTAGGCATTCAAAACTGGAAACGTTTAATAAATCAACAAACTAACGTCCAATAAAGAACTTTCTTTTTTATTTAAATGTATAGAAATTATTACGATTGCATGATTTATTGTAAAAAAGACCTTCTGTAAGATGTGAGATGACCTGTTTGCTTGATTTATCGCTTGACTCGTGTGATATAATGCGCCCATGAATAAAAACAAAAGTAAATACCCCTTTAATATCCCCGATCCTGATTTTTCCGAACAAGCCAACAAATACGAAAACCCCATTCCAAGTAGGCCAGCAATATTGGCTTATTTAACCAGCCATGAAAAGATTTTGTCATTGCACAAAATTGCCGATAAAATTGGCATCAACAATGAAATGCAATTAGAAGGCCTTAGACGCAGATTAAATGCCATGGTAAATGATGGCTCATTGTTTATTAACCGTAAAAAAGGCTATGGAGTTCGCGATAAAACCGACTTAATCAAAGGCATTGTTCAGGCACATGCTGATGGATTTGGCTTTTTGGCATCTTCTGAGCTCAAAGAAGACAGTTTTATTTTACCGCGAGAAATGCGCAAAGTAATGGACGGAGACACTGTGCTTGCCAGTATTCAATCTGGTCGACGCAAAAATAAAGAAGAAGCTTATATCGTTGAGGTGCTAGAACGGGCTCACAAAACCCTGGTCGGCAAATTTTTTAATAAAAATGGCCAAGGCATAGTTGAACCTGATAATACTGCTATTGATGATATTATCATTCCATCTGGAAGTGAAGCCACTGCCAATGATGGAGACTTTGTCACCGTACTAATCAATGAATATCCGAACCGACACCGTCCTGCCATTGGAGAAGTCATTGCCATACTGGGACAGAAATTAAATTCACGTTTGGCTATGGAATTGACCATGGCTGCACAAAAATTACCACACGAATGGCCGGAAGATTTTGAGCGTGTTGTCTCTTATATTCCTTCTCAAGTGACCGATGAGGATATAACAGAAGATGTAAAGGACATCCGACACTTACCATTGGTTACCATTGATGGTGAGGATGCGCGTGATTTTGATGATGCTGTTTATGCAGAGAAAAACGACAAAGGATGGCGTTTGATTGTTGCCATTGCCGATGTTTCAAAATATGTTCCGCCCAATTCTGAATTGGATAAAGAGGCTTTCAAGCGCGGAACTTCAGTGTATTTTCCAGGGAAAGTCATTCCCATGTTGCCCCTAGAAATTTCTAATGGCATTTGTTCGTTAAACCCGCATGTTGATAGAATGTGTATGGTTTGTGACATGCAAATAAATTCAATTGGGCAAATTCAATCGCACACTTTCTACCGAGCTGTGATGCACTCTCATGCCAGAATTACTTACAAACAGTGTTGGGATTATTTAGATAAAAATAACAAACAAGAGAAGTGGGACAACAAAATAACCGGTGCATTAGATACCATGAATGGGCTTTATAAGGCCATGACTGTAGAAAAATCAAAACGCGGTGCGATTACATTTAATTCAACTGATGTTCATATTTCTATTAATGCAGAAGGGCAAGTCTCAAGTATTACACCTTATAACCGCAATGATGCCCACAAATTGATTGAAGCCTTTATGATTGCTGCAAATATCAGCGCAGCCAAATTTGTTAGCAAACATAAAGTTCCTGCTGCATATAGGGTTCATGATACGCCCCCATTACAAAAGATTTCTGATTTAAAAGCCTTTTTACAATCTTTGGGAATAAAACCAAATTTCAGCGATCCTGTTGCGCCAATGGATTTTGAAAAAATCATTCAACAAATTCAAGGTCGTGACGACGTTGCTTTGATTGAAAGTGTGTTATTGCGTTCACAAAGCTTAGCAGCCTATGAAGCCGAAAATGGTGGCCACTTTGGGTTAGCGCTAGAACATTATGCTCACTTTACTTCACCAATTCGACGCTACCCCGATTTAATGATTCACCGTGCCATAGAATACATTATTAAAAAGAACAAGCCCAAAAGATATATCTACTCACCTAAAAAGGCCATTGATATGTGTATACAATGTTCACACAATGAGCGCCGAGCAGAAAATGCTTCTCGTGATGTTGATGCCCGTTTGAAATGCATGTTTATGGAACAGTATATAGGTGAAGAAATGGATGGCATTGTTTCAGGCGTAACCCATTTTGGTGTGTTTGTTACTTTGAACAATATCATGGTGGATGGCTTAATTCATGTCACTTCATTGCCCAACGATTATTATCAGCATGTGCCCATTCAGCATAAACTGGTTGGTGAAAAATCAGGTTCGGTATTCCAATTGGCCGATAAAATCAAGATTAAAGTGGCCGCGGTTTCCATCGACCAAAGAAAGATTGATTTTGAATTTGTAGAGAAGTTGTGATTCAAGAGGGGAACTTACCATGAGTAAAGCGCAAACAGAGTGGATATACGGGATTCATTCATTAGACAGTGCTTTGGCACAACATCCTGAAAACATCGTACAAATCGTTGTTGCCAGTAACAGCCGAAATCCTAGGTTAGATGGCATAATTGATGATGCAAAAAAAATAGGTTTACAGGTTTCCTTTGAGAAGTTACAGTTTTTAAATAAACACTGCAAAGAACGACATCAAGGCATCATTGCCTTAATTAAAGTGCCTAAATTACCTGATGAGTCAGATTTGAAATCTGATATTGTTGGCATAGAATCACCGTTAATTTTAATTCTTGATAATATTGAAGATCCAAGAAACCTTGGTGCTTGTTTGCGCAGTGCCGATGCTGCTGGTGTTGATTTGGTCATCTTTCCCAAACACAAGTCCGCAGGGTTGACTCCTGTAGCCAAAAAAACAGCTGCTGGAGCGGCTGAAAGTTTGAAAATTTATCAGGTCACAAACATAGTTAAGTCATTAGAAATACTGAAAGACAATGGTGTTTGGATTGCAGGAACCGATTTAACAGACGAATCAACCCCAATTTATCAAGCTGATTTTAAAGGTTCGATTGGAATAGTTTTGGGCAATGAAGGCAAAGGTATTCGCCCATTGGTTAGAAAACATTGTGATTTTTTAGTACATATTCCCATGTATGGAAACGTACAAAGCCTGAATGTTTCAGTGGCCACAGGTATTACTCTTTTTGAAGCGACCCGACAAAGATCTGATCAATAATACTTTTTAAGCAGTAAAAGAGCATTTATGAAGTAATGCAAATTTGGCATTGAGTTAATGGTTATTTAGATTGCTTTAGTAGCCCTCTTTAACAAGGCCTAAAATCTGAATTGATAAGTATCAATGATGATTTTTAACGCAGTAAAAGGACATTTATGAAGTGATTTGAATCTGCCATTACATGTAGGTTGGTGAAACGTGGAATAACCTTTCAATGTCATTAATGTTGCGTTTGTCTGTGACAAACAAAATAATGTGGTCTTCGTGCTCAACCATAACCTCTCTGTGGGCTATGATGACTTTCTTCCCTCTAATAATTCCACCAATGGTGGTGCCTGGAGGCAAGTTGATGTCTTGTAATTGTCTGCCAATCACTTTTGAGGTAGAAGCATCACCATGAACAACCACTTCAATCGCTTCTGCTGCACCATTTCTTAATGAATGAATCCGTGCCATGTTGCCTTTGCGCACATGAACCAATAATCCACCAATGGTGATGTGTTGTGGTGAAATGGCAATATCAATTTGATCACGTTCGAGTAATTGTGCATAGTTATGTCGACTGATGAGAGTCAGCACTTTACCTGCTCCCATTTTCTTTGCCATTAAGGCAGACAGTAAATTGGTTTGGTCATCGTTGGTTACCGCGCAGAAAATATCACATTGATCTATATTCTCTTCAAACATAATTTCCTCGGAAGTACAATCGCCCTTGATAACCAGTGCCTTAGTGAGTTCTTCTGCTATAAAACGTGAGCGTTTTTTATTGCCTTCTATGACTTTAATGGAATGATTTTGTTCCAGCATTTTAGCCAAACTAAAACCGATGTTACCGCCACCTGCTAATATGACTTTTTTGACTGGTTTGTCGGTATGTCGTAAGGTTTTCATGACTGGTTTTATGTCTTTTTTTGCTGCAAAAAAGAATACCATGTCTCCGATTTTAATTACCGTATCTCCATCTGGAGAAATGGGCTTATTGTCTCGGAATATTGCGGCAACACGGGCATCAACGCCTTCTGGCATATAATTATGAATTTCACGCAATTGATGACCAATCAAAGGTCCTTCGTTGTCTGCCACTATGGCTACCAATTGTGCCAAACCATGAGCAAAATCCATGACTTGTAATGCCCCTGGGTAGTCAATCAGCCTTCTGATGTGTTCTGTCACCAACCTTTCAGGACTGATAAATACATCAATCGGCATATGGTCTGAATTAAATAAAGCAGGATAGTCTAGGTATTCTGACTGTCTCACCCGAGCAATTTTTAATGGTGTGTGAAAAATACTGTGACAAACCTGACAAGCAACCATGTTAATTTCATCGCTGTTTGTTAATGCAACAACCATGTCAGCATCTTCTGCTCCTGCTCTGGTTAATACACCAGGGTGAGAGGCATTGCCATGCACTGCGCGCAAATCCAAACGGTTTTGCATGTCCATAAGCTTTTCTAAATCGGTATCAACAACAGTAATGTCATTCCTTTCTTTAGAAAGGTGTTCTGCTATTGAGGCCCCAACTTGCCCCGCTCCAAGTACTAAAATTTTCATGTTTTCATCACGTCTTTGGGGTTAATGTTTAATACCCTTAACTTTCTATAGAGGTGGGTTCTTTCCATTCCTGCAACTTTTGCCAATTCGCCAACACGACCATCAACTGTTTTTAATTGGTGAATCAAATAATCCCGTTCAAAAGCTTCTCTGGCTTCTCGCAAAGGCAAATCATACCAATTGTGTTTTATATTTTGTGCCATATTGTCACCCTGTAACAACATAGAATCTACTTCTTCTTTAGATATTTCACCTTCTCCACCAAGAAGCTGCAATTGCCTCACTGTGTTTTTTAATTCAAGTATGTTATTGTTCCACTGGTGATTTCGGAGCAAATTTTGAGCAGCAAATGACATTTTTCGATAAGGCGTATTTTCCTCATCAGGTAAGGTGTTTACATAATAATTTAACAGTTCAGGTATGTCTTCTTGACGGTCTTTTAATGCGGGTAACTCTAGTTTAACTTCTGCAAGAATTTCGTACAACTCACTTAAAAACTGTCCAGCCTTTACTAATTGACACAGATCGTTGGTACTAATGGCGACAATTTGAAAACCAATGCTATTGATCACATTTTGCTTATACAGGGCAAATTGTTTGTGTTTTAAAAAAGACAACAATATGGTTTGGTGGTTTAAGCTTAACAAATCGATGTTGTTAATAACCAAAGTTCCCTTTTTGGCTTTTATAAAATAACCGTTGTGCTGGGTTAGCTTTTCTTCAAATGCATCATCAACAGTCATTGCATCCAGAAGCACACAGGGTTCATTTTTTGCGTGTCTTTTATGATGAATCAACATGGCTGTGGCGCATTTTCCAACACCATTTGCTCCTTCAATAACTATGTGGTTTTTGGTTTTATATAATTTATCAAGAGCAGATCTTATTTGATTTATTGCAGGCGAATTTCCAATGGGCTCTATGACAGAGCCAATTGTGTCATTATTATCTGTAGTTTGTTCATACTGAGCCAAAGTATCGGTAACGGTTTGTAACAGTTTTGCTAGGGACAAGGGTTTTTCAATGAAATCTTTAGCACCCAATCTGGTTGCTTCAACAGCTGTTTCAACGGTCCCATGACCAGACATCATAACTATTGGCGCACTGACTAAATTTTTTTCATTCCAGCTTTTCATTAAACTAATGCCATCAATATCTGGCATCCAAATGTCCAATAAGATTAAATGCGGCTGTTTGATATTTAACTGTTGGTTGGCCTCATCACCATTGGCCGCAGTAGAAACCGAGTAACCTTCATCTTTCAAAATATCCGATATAAGGTTTCGAATATCTGGTTCATCATCAACAACTAATATATGCTCTTTGTTCATTTTGATTTCATGGGTATCCCAGGAAATTGTGCAATATTATCACCTTGTTTAATGTCGCGAATTTTGCATGATTTCTTTTTCTTTACTTCCTCAATGCGAATAACACTTTGCACTGGCAAATGAAGAACATTAACGTTTTCAAACTCCTCTCTGAGTTTGTCTTCGGCTGGATCAATTACTATGCTTTGATTTTGATCAAAGACCAGTTCAGCAATATAAATAAATCCATAAATTTCACTGGAAAACACGTCTCTGGCATACAGCTCGTAGACTTTGGATTTATTGATAAATACTATTTTAAAAAGGATACTGTCATTCATGTCTTAATTGTACTCTTATGTTGTGATTCGATAAAGCCAAGCCATAAAAAAACCAACGATAAAACCAACAATATGTGAGACCCACACAATTGGATAATCAAAATTGCTCACTAGTTGAAGCATTATTTGAAGGGTTAGCCATGTAAAGGCTACTAACAGAATAGGAATTTTGGCTTTTTGTAAATAAAAACCTATGGGTATAATTATGCTGATTTTTTGAGTTGGGAACAACAATAACCATGCGCCCAACAAACCCGATAATGCGCCACTGGCTCCCAACAAATAATTGCTTGAACTACTCAGTTGGGAGATACAACTCATGTTTCCTGCAAAACCTGAAACCAAGTAAATAAGCATAAACCAAAAACCACCCACTTTTTTCTCTAATGGCAATGCAATGATTAAAAACAGCACCATATTACCTGCCCAATGTTGCCAGCTTCCATGTAAAAACAAAGCACTAAAAAACCGCAAAACATACCACCAAGATTGTTCTATATTGCTAGAAACTTCTGAAGGATTAATGGCAAATAACTTGTTTAAATCCAAAGATTCAGGATAGTAACTTGACCAAATCATAGTAGACAATGTCAATATCCACAAGAATATTGACATGAGTGGAAATCGCGACTTCTTTTTGGATTTAAACTTTAGCATTGTTAAAACAAAGACCTTATTCTATTGGCATTGTAGCATTCAAAACCTTATATAAAATAAATCATTAATTGAGATTATTCTGATCTATTCTAAAATCGGTTAAAAACAAAGACAGTTTTCGCTTATCTTTGGAATCGACAAAATCAGCAGGTGCTATCGCATCTGGCATTTCTAATTTAATAATAACAGATTGTACTTTTACATGTTTATCCAAATCAATTTGTATCTCGTGATTCGTTTTTTCTGTAAACTCAAGTGTTTTTACTGGTTTATCGTTGGCATAAATGATTAGCCTTTGTTTGTCATGCCTCCCTGGATAAACCAAGGGTTTAGCTGTTATTGATAATGTCAATGACGATACACCCTCTTTTAGAGGAATAATAACCGCAACGTTAGAGCCTATCCATCGGGTATGTTTGTTGATTTTATGCCAGTCTCCAGATGATATTAATTTGAAATCTTTATTAAATGCATCAAACTTTATACTGTTTATATTGTTTAAGTCGTCTATGTTGTTAGCTTTTAATGCTAAAAGCGCAGTTTTTTTAATTGGTGTTACTCTGTTCGTGGCTGAATTAAAAGCCTCAAACAATTTTCTTTGGTCTATATTACTATGATAGTTAAGTTCATTTAGGTGATTTTTTCCTCTAGATGCAAACACCCTAATTTTATGGTTCTCTATTTGAGGGTATTGGTCTATTGGTATTGTGATTTGATAACCAGAATCAACAATAGATTTGTAACCAAATTTTGAAACTAAATAGGGCTTTTTTAATCCGGTGCTACTAGTTGCAACTAAAACATCATCTATAAAAACGTAGATTTGATCTGCTACTTCACCTTTCATGGTATCTGCTGCCCATCCTCCAATTTGATACATTAAATTATTATTGCCTAATCTTATCGATGCAATGCCATAAATATTTCCATTTTTCTTTATTGGAACCACTTTTCCTGATTCAAATATAACGTTATCATTCTCACCTATTCTTTGAATTTTGGCATTTACGATATTGTTTACCAATAGTTCATTTACAGTGTATTTATTTTGTTTTTTTATTACTGAAAAAAACTGAAGTTTTAATGAACTTTGGGTTGTTGAGGACATTAATATTTTTGGGTCAATCATTCCAGCACATTCACGCTCTTTTTTAGTAAACATAAAACAATGGCTCACTAATTTTCCATTAATAGCTACCAATATTTCATTGTTATTATCTTCAATGAGTTTCTCTAAACGATAATAAACAGGTAAATACTTTCCCTTAACATTAATTTTATTAAATAAATTAGCATTTAGAAGGTTTATGGCGTTTGGATGTGTTCTATTAATGTCAAGAGCGCTAACGTCTTTATTTATAAAGTCAGTACTGCCTATTGGGTTATAGACACTGTTCCAACCATCTCCCATAAACAAGTCATTTTTATCAATAAAATATTGCTTTATCAACCCATCATAGTTTTCAGGTATTTCAGTTTTAATTCCTTTTTCTTGATATATTACAAGAGGGTTATTTCGTTTATCATCTTTGATAAGACTTTTTCCTTCTGTTTCAAAAGAAGAATCGATATTATACACATCCATTAAAGTCGGATAAACGTCCATATTGCTTGCATTACGTGTATCAACTTTCCCTTTTGTTTGATTTGGATATTTAATAAACAATGGTATCGAAGCTATTTGTGGAATATTTTCATCGTGAGCATAACGTCTTGATAAGTCAGGAATAAAAGCAGAACCATGATCGGAAACAATAATAATAGTCGCTTTATCATAAAGTCCAAGCCTTTTAATTTCATCAATTGCTTCAGCAATGAGTTTATCTGCTGCCCCTACTTGTAACAGATGTCTGCGCCATGATAATTGTGTTGACCATGTGTTGTTTTCCCAAAGGCTTGGTATTTTTCTTTCGCCAGAATCTTTTCTATCTAGCTCTCCTGGTGTTCCATCTTTTTCAAAAAAGCCATATAAAGTTAAATCAGGTAGAATTCTCCATGGAGAATGTGGCAATAATATATGTAGATAATGAAGGGTGTTTTCTTGATAGTTATCAATGGTGTTTATAAAATCTTTAAATTCAGCTAACCTCTCTGAATAACTGTGACGTTCCTTTTCTTCATTTTTCATTTCTCTTAAATACCCAATCCACCTATCACCTATAGGCGGTAAGTGTTCAATTAAACTTTGAGGATAGATAATATGTAAATAACTGATTATTGAATCTTCAATGAGTAAACGATAAGGATCGGATATACCCGAAACACAAAGGTGAGGCGGGCACATATTAGTAGCATACTCCTTTGCATGAATCGAATGGGATGCAGATATTTGTGTAAAAATGTTTTGTGGGTATTGTTGGAAAGTACCTAAATAACTTGAATCCTTGGGCTCGATTCCACTTAATATTGCAGGTACAGAGATATCTGTAACAGAAGAAATTGCAGTTGTATTAGGGTACCATGTAAAATCTTCAGCAATTTTTGCAAATGTTGGAAACCTACTTGTATCAATTTTTCCCTTACTTTTTAAGATGGATAATAAAGGAAATTCATCCAACATAAAAACAAATATTGGTCCTTGAGATTCAGATCCAGTATTGCTTTTATAAAAACCTTGTGTTGATATTAACCCACTTGCTGGTGAAAAAAACCAAAATATCAAAATAAAGACTAAACTTACTGGAGAAAACCACAATGCAATATCTCTAACTAACTGTATTTTTAATAAAAAGAATAAAATAGCTATAGAAATTAATATAACAGATACAAACCCAAGATAGATATGTAAATCTTTTACAAAAGGCAATAAAAACAATACCAACATTATGACGATAAAGCCTTTTGATAGTGCTTCTTTCAAAACATGTGATATTAATCCACTTAATAATATTGTTATCCACAATATCACTGGTGGGATAAAGTTTAAAACCAAAGTCATAAGTATAAGAGACCAACCGCGCACTTCATGCGCTATTAAAAAAACAGGTTGTTCGCCAAACAATGTCATAAGAGGCTGAGCTACTGCCAAAGACCAAAATAGAAATAGGTATAAAAATAATTTAAAATTACTTGATGAGAGTATGTATTTGTTTTTCATGTCAAATGTTTTTTAAAGTGTAATTTGGTATAATTGAAAAAAATCAGTCTATACAGCAGATTTTTGACTATAAATTTTTTTGTGTTGAAAACTTAATATATAATCATTGGGTTTTCAACACAAATCACCTTATTATACTACGATGCAAGACATACTTAATATATCCACTATCGAATTAGCTGACAAAATACAAAACAGTTTTATCAACAACCTACCTTTTAAACACGTTGTTATTGATGATTTTTTTACAACTGAATTTTGCCAAGCATTATTAGATGATTTTCCTGACTTTGATAAAAAACTGGCCACTGATGAGAATGGGAACATAGGCAGAAAGGCTGTACATGAACACGTTTCCCAAATTAGTGGCAAGTATAAAAAACTGGACAAAATGATTCAAAGTAAACCTTTTTTGGAACTGATTGAACAGTTTACAGGTATCAAAGGGTTAAAATATGACCCACATTATTTTGGTGGTGGTACGCACAATAATTTAGATGGACAGGATTTAGATCCACACGTAGATTTTACCCATCATCCAATTTCTGGTCATCACCGCAGGTTAAATTTAATTGTTTATCTCAATAAAGAGTGGCACAAAGATTGGGGCGGCAATATTGAGTTGCATAAAAACCCAAGGTTAGATCCTGAAAATGATGATATTGTCAGCGTAGAGCCTTTATTTAATCGTGCTGTTATATTTGAGACCAATAATATTTCATGGCATGGCTTTCCCCGCATTAATCTACCAGATGATAAAAAGGACTGGTCTAGAAAATCTTTTGCATTGTATTATTACACTGACAGCCGTGATGAAGCAATAAAACCACATTCAACCATTTACGTTGAACGACACTTGCCTGAAAGAATCAAAGCAGATGCAAATTTATCAAATTCTGACTATCAAGAGATTAAAACCTTATTAGCCAGAAGAGATCAACATTTAGAAAGGCTATATGGTTATATTACCAACATGACTGAAGAAGTATCAGGTTTAAAATACCAACTTTTACAAAAACAAACACCAGGTAATAAAGTAGATTCAGAAGCAACCCCTAGCCCTCATGATGCTAATGCTTCAGTGAAGAGTTATGATGAAACACGACTATTGGCAAAAATTCAAGAATATGAAAACTCAACATCTTGGAAAATTACTGCACCGTTGCGTAAACTGGTTAATTTATTTAGGAAATAAACACAACATGATTATCGAACAAACCATACAAAAATGGCATCAAGTAGTAGATGCTAAAGATCCCAGTCAATTAAAAAGCCTTTTAGCCGATGATGTTGTTTTCCATTCCCCTGTTCTGCACACGCCTCAAAAAGGCAAGGCCTTAACAACCATGTATTTGTCCGCAGCTTTTTATGTTTTGGCCAATGAGAACTTTAAGTACAATCGTCAAATATTACAAGATAACCAAGCTGTGCTTGAATTTGAAGCCAATATTGATGGCATTGTTATTAATGGTGTTGATATGATTGAGTGTAATAGTAATGGAAAAATTACCGATTTCAAAGTCATGGTAAGGCCACTAAAAGGCTTACAAATAGTTCAACAAAAAATGTTTGATTTGTTGAGTAAAAACAAATAAATTATTTGGTTTTCTCAATCCAAATACTACAACCACCAAAACCCTGTTTTTTTTCATCATTAAGTGCTTTTACAACCAGATCAGGGAACTTGTAATATGCATATGAACAACCAAACAATACTTTGAAAGTATCAGAATACATGAGTAAAGCCCTGAGTAAGTACTGTTCATTCCAGGAACGGTTATCTTTTAAAACCCATTCTTTTGGGTAATCGTAAGGAAAAAAGATATCATGAATGTGTATTTTTACACCTTTTTTTAATATCGGCAATATTTCAAAAAACAGGAAATTAACATCGCTGCCAGTTTTAGACACATGAGATGAGTCAATAAATAAAATATCACCGGCTTCTAGTGCGGTAAAAAAGGCTTTGTCCACATCTTCAACTTTTTCAACTATAACTTTGTTAAGGCCTGGGATTTTTTTCTTTAAAAACTCTCTTGGATAAGGCTCGACACATGAAAAGTCAATAGAGTCTTCTAAATAATTATGATTAACATGTGCTGTTAACAATGAAGAAAAGCCACTGCCAACTTCAATCATTCTTTTGGGTTTCCACTGGTTTAACAAGACAAATAAAGTGCGTGAATCAAGCCAACTGAATTGTGAGTTTTGGGTATAGTATTGCGTATCTGTAAAAGTTTCACCTGGTAGCTCAGGATATTGATAGGCTGAAATATATCTTGGAAAAATTTCATTCAATACTTTTTGGTGATATATATCATTAAAATTTATGCCTTTAATAATTGGATTGTCTGGCCAAATTTGGTCTTCTTTATCCAATAAATCTTTTGGGTTAACAATGGGTGAATAGAAATAGCCTGCTGGGTGAGCTGTTTTAACCTTAATATTAAAGATGTAGCCCCTTTTAATCCTTTTGGTAATAGCATTTATTATTCTTTTAATCATCTATTGCCTCTATTAAATAAACTCATAGAGGAAGACATAAGTTAACATTTATTAACCCTTCCAATTCTAACAGTTGTTGTTTAATATCTAGCCCGCTTGCAAACCCTGTTAAATCACCATTTTTGCCAATCACTCTGTGACAGGGAATAATTATGGGAATGGGGTTTTTGTTATTTGCCATGCCTATGGCTCTTGCAGCTTTAGGGTTGTTTATTTCTTGGGCAATTTCTGCATAATATTTGGTTTTTCCAAATTTGATTTGTTCCAACTTATTCCAAACATTTTTTTGAAATTGCGTGCCTTGTGGGTTAAGTTTTACATCAAAACGTTGTCTTTTTTTGGCGAAGTATTCATCCAATTGGGCCATTACCGATGCAAATGATTTAACATCAAGTTTCCAGTTATCTTCAATACTAATATTGCATTCAAACTGGATGTGCTGTAACCCATCACAATTGCCTGCCAATAATAACTGTCCAACAGGATAATCATAGATACAATAATTAATTAGAGCGGGTTTATTATTCATAACAGTCACATTTTACAATGTCAACATTCTATCATTTTTATCAGTTATGAAAATGTTAAAACCTTTGAATTAAACATATTTGTTTTCGATAATTGATAATCTGTACAATATAGGCTTTAATGTGCTTTTTAATTCTTTATCATAAATGATGCTTCGCTCTGTTTCTTTAATTATTTGTTTTCTTATTATAGGTTTTAAGGCGCATTCTGATGGTTACGAAAGCATGCTTAAACTAGATAGCTTTGAAACACTAAGCAAAAAGGCCTGCAATGAAAATAAAGTCATGGTTGTTATGGTTGGTCTTGAAGGTTGTCCATATTGCGCAAAACTAAAAAAACAAGTTCTGATACCTGAGCTTAAAAATGGAGAGCTGAATAACAAATGGTTATTGCGGGAATTGTTAATAGATAATGAAGCCACACATATTGGGTTTGATGGTAAATCAATAAATTCATTGGCGTTTGCCCAATCAATAAAAGCCACTGTTACCCCAACTTTGTTGTTCTTAAGTCCAAATGGTGTAGAAATTGGCAAACGCATCATCGGCACAGGTGGCGCACTAGATTTTTATGATTTTTATTTAAAGCGTTCGATAAATGAAGCTTTAGATAAACAAATCTGTACAAACAATCTCACGGAGAAATAAATGTACCCAGCATTAAAACATTCACACATGTTATTTGTTGCCATCAGTATCCTGTTATTCGAATACCGTTTCATCCTAAAAATGATGAAAAAAACCACAGGGAAAACGTTAAAAATAGCACCCCATGTCAACGATACCTTGTTGTTGGCCACTGGTATCAGTCTCGCCTATATCGCACAAATAAACCCGATTCATCAAATTTGGTTGGGCTCGAAAATTGTGGTATTGCTTTTTTATATTGGTTTTGGCATGATGGCATTAAAATCTGAAGGAAACAAGAGTATCATTGGCTATATTCTGGCGACTGCTTGTTTTGTCTTTATTTTATTCACGGCGATAACAAAAAATCCTTTGTTTATTAACTTATAATCTATTGATTAATTCTATTTCGAAACAATCCAAAAGACCGTGAATATTTTGCTTTGAGAATTTTGCTTTTTTTATATTGTTTTTTGTAGGGTCTATAGAAAAATTAACTGCCGATTGGAAATCAACCTGGCTTAGGTTCGTTCTATCGAAAGTAGCTAAAACTAAATCACAATCATCAAAGGATGATTGGCTAAAATCGGCCTGGCTAAAATCGACTTGTTTCATTTGGCAATCTTTAAAGGCCGTTTGCTGCAATTTACATTGATAAAAACCACTGTGGTCTAAAACACACAGTTCAAAGGCAAAAGACAAATTAAATTGATTACATTCATCAAACTGTAAGCCCAACATTTTACAGCACTTAAAGACGGCCTCTTGAAAGGAAGCGTTTTGTATCTTTGCCGAACTGAAATTACAGCCTTCGAATTGACACTCAGTAAAAATCACATCGGTTAAATCAGCTTCCGAAAAATCACACTTATTAAATTGGCAATTGTCATATTCTTTTGCTGGCTTTTCTTCTCTGGAAAAATTGACAGCTTGATAAGATTCGTCTTGTATGTATTCTTGCATTACGTTTTTAACCAAGATTAAGTATATAAATCTTACATCAAAAGACCGTTATTTTACTCGTGTTATGCGTTAAAAAGGTAAAAAGGCACACTTATTTGTGCGCCTTTTCAATATATCGGATCAAGTGCTTTTTGCTATTTACTCTTTAATAAACTAAAACCATAATTGACCCTGCAGCACCCGCGCCTGTTGATGGGTTAAATCTTGCGCATGTCAAGTTACCACCAATAATTGTGCAATTCGCAGCCCTTACACTTCCTGCTCCAGTACTTTGACTCATGGCTGAAACTTGAAAATATCTGTCAGAAATATCAGATGGAAAATCAATAACACATTTACCAGCAGAACCACCATCAGAAATTGATATTGAGCCTGTGCCTATCCCGTTGTAAGATCTTGTAATACTTGATGATGATTCATTACAAACTGCTCTTACCATGTATTTCATCATGCCATTATTTTCTAATGTTTGTTTTGTGTCACCAAAAAAGTTACTGGTGCCATCCCCTTTTACCCAAAACTTTGTGTTACCACCTACTCTTACTCTTAATGCATCTTCAGTATCATCTTCACTATCCACTTGTAATTTTGCAAATGGGTTTACAGTTCCAATTCCTACCAAACCATTAGCATCTATTGTAACTCTTGGGTTATTACTTCCTGTGACCAAGTGTAAATTTCCAATTGAACCGCTAGTGGTTCCAATTTCAAAATCTTCGTCCAATATGTTTCCACCTGGTGTTTGATAGGAACCAACATAACCTCTTCCTTCTCCATTTTCTTCAAAATACACAAACATTCGATCTCCACCATTAAAGGTTGCAGAAAGGTCACTAGAAGTTGCAACATTTAAACCCGAAGCCGTAAGGGAGGTGGTTTCGTTTCCAATATTTACACGGCCCGAAGTATAGGAAATTGTACTACCATTTACACTCCAAGGTGAAGGAGTGGTCACAGCTGGATCCGCTGGATTCCATTGAAAACCATTAAATGTTAATACTTGACCATTTGTTGCACTGCCATTGGTCAAATTTGTTGCAAGAGGAACCGCTTGGACTGTTTGAGAACCCAGTGTTGTGAACGCCCCTCCAGGGCCCTCTGAAGTTTTACGAACACTAACTGTAACTGTAAAATTTTTGTATCCATCAAAGGCGTCTATATCAAAATCAGCATTGACACTAAACAATCCATTGGCTACTTCAACAGGAGAATGAATTGACGTGTTCCCCCAAGGTGTCATGTCGCCGTCAATTAAATCTAAATTTATGTCATATTGTCCATTTGCGGGTACTCCGTTATCTATCAATTCTCCTTGATAAGTGAACGAACTATCAACTTGACTCATTGCATTGTTAAATACAAAAAAGGAAAAAAGTAGTGTTATTAAGGTGTTGTTTATTATTTTGTTTTTCATCATAGTCTCCTGGATTTATTCAAATCCATTTTTAAAAATTATATCGTTTTGCTCTTGCCAAAAACCTGCATTAAGAGAATAATCTCCATTTGCTTGTGTGTTACTGGCATCGGTCTGAGCAATGCTAGAAGTCATTTCATATTGACCTTCGCTCATTGTCGAACCACCGCTGTTTATCGTGTATTTTCTTATCTCATACTGAGCAAATGACTGGCTGAAAACCATGCCCAGTATTATTAAGGAAATTGCTTTTTTGTATTTGAATGCTTTTTCTATCATTTCATGTTTGCTCCTTTATTTTTTAATTACTTATAAATACGGTGGCTTAGAAATTTTGGTGACACATTGTTTGTGTCCTGTTCATTTTCAATTCATCATGTGTGTTTCGTGATTACTAAATTTGAAGGTAAATAAATATAAAATGACTTGTTACACATGCAATTTTTTAAAAACACTCTAAAATAAAATAATGGAAAATTTAACTTATAAAAATTTAGAATCCGAACATTTGACATTAAGCCGCCTTGTTTTAACCATTGTTTTTGTCATTCTGTCACTTGCTTATCTATTAATGTTTATCCTTGTAGAACAGATACCATTAAAAATATTTGGTTTGAAGTTATTGATTTCATGGTCCTTGTATCTACTAATCTTTATCTATACTGGCGCAGCTCACAGACGTTTCAAATACACAATGAACGAACACGGTTTATTTATTCACCGCGGGGTTTTTTGGCGCAGAAAGATAGTCGTCCCTAGAAATCGTGTACAACATACCGATGTCACACAAGGACCTTTAGAGCGTAAGTTTGATTTGGCTGAGTTAGTGGTTCACACAGCAGGTACTCGAAATGCCTCCGTCAAATTACCAGGCATTTACCACAAGGATGCAGAAGCGCTCCGCGAGTCATTGTCTTTTGAAGAAAGTGATGATGTATGACTGATGCCAGTGAAGCAGAAATGAGCTCAAATGACAACGGCACTAGGCTACACAAGTCTTCACCGTTGTTCATTCTTATTCATGTTGTTATCAAATCCATTATTCCGTTGGCTTTTGGTGTATTTACCTATGGTACTTCAAAGTATTCAAATATATTGGTAATCGCAGCTACAGTATTTATTGCTTCGTTTGCTTTGTTACAATATTGGTTTTATCATTATTGGATTAAAGAAGAAAAAATTGAGATAAAAGAAGGCATCTTCTTCAAAAACAACCGTAAAGTCCCTTACACCAGAATTCAGAATGTCAATGTTTCCCAAAACCCATTACAGCGCATTTTTAAAGTGGCAACATTACAATTAGAATCTGCCTCTGGGGGAAAACCCGAAGCTGTGATGCGAGTGGTTGATTTAGGAGTTGTTGAAAGAATTAAACACAAGGTTAAGCAGGCCAATGCTTTGGTTTCGGCTTCATCTGTTGAAACTGGTGACCCTGGTATTGAAAACAGTGATACAGACGCTGATGCAGTTGTTGGTGACAAACCATTACATACCATGTCAACCTTTGAGGTTATCAAGTATGGCATTATTTCACAAAAAGGCATGTTTTATGGTGCCATTATATTTGGCTTTCTGGCTCAAAACCAAGTTCTTATGAGCGCTGCTTATAAATATTTTGAACTGTTTTACAGCGTGCCTGACTTTACCAAAATCACATTGGCCGAAGGTTTCGTCTATGTATTGGTCATAGGTCTGGTCATGTTTGTGTTTTTACAACTGATGTCCATATTGTGGTCTCTGATGAAATTTTATGATTTCAAGATTGAAAAACAAGGCGACAGACTACAAGCTCACATGGGCTTGTTATCAAAAGTGGCTGCCACCATTCCTCTTAAAAAAATTCAGCTGTACCGACTCAGTGAAAACCCATTGCACAAGTTTTTTAAAGCCCGCACCATAACCATCGAAACCGCCGGTGGTGTCAACACCGATAACAGTGGTATCGTCATGCGTTGGTTGGCACCATCAATTAATACTAACAAAGTTAGAAGCTTTATTCATGAAATTGAGCCCAAAATCAAATTGGGTTCTGTTGATTGGCAATTGATTCCTTACCGTGCATGGAAACGTGTATTAAAAAGATCGCTTTTTACCTTGGCTTTTTTTAGTGCAATTCTTATTGGCGTTGCCAGCTTGCCACAAATTACATTAAAAGCTTATGCCTGGGCAATAATGGTGGCCATGATTCCTGTTTGTTACTTTTATTCAAAAAACTACGTAAAGAAAACCGCTTATTACATTAATGATGACATCATTTGTTTTAAAAGTGGCGTCTGGTTTGGTAAGCAAAGTTTTGTTAAAATCAGTAAAATTCAAACAGTTGAAATTCTAGAGTCTCCTTGGGACAGAAGAAATAAAATGGCAACCCTTGAAATAGATACAGCTGGTTCAAATCCACTGTTACACCATGTCAGAATCCCATATTTAGAACTGGCTGATGCCTATGAGCTTCAGGCCTTTATTCAAAACCGATTGGATGAAACAGAGTTTAATTGGTAATGTCTTCCATGGTGTGCCTGTAAATTAACACTTTTTCAGGTACAAATAATTCCGTTCATTGACAATGGTCTTTTGACTTCAAATTTGTTATAATACGCGCGCTTATTCCAAGCTAACATTAAGGTTAATCTATGACAAATAAAATTCAATCAGCTGGCGCTTTATTCAGGGCAGCTGTCAAAGACAACAATCCACTATCCGTAGTGGGAACCATTACAGCCTTATCAGCATTAATGGCTGAAAAAGTTGGACACAAAGCCATTTATTTATCAGGAGGTGGGGTTGCCGCCAATTCTTTGGGCATGCCTGATTTGGGCATTTCATCACTTGAAGATGTGTTAATCGACACACGAAGAATCACAGATGTTTGTAAACTGCCCCTATTAATTGATGTGGATACTTGTTGGGGTGGTGCTTTTAATATTGCCCGCACAACTCGTAGCGTGATTAAAGCTGGCGCTGGTGCCATGCACATGGAAGATCAGGTGGCTGAAAAACGCTGTGGTCATAGGCCCAATAAAGAAGTGGTCACAAAACAAGAAATGGTAGACAGGGTCAAAGCCGCTGTCGATGCGCGCACCGATGATGAGTTTGTGATTATGGCTAGAACGGATGCATTGGCTATCGAAGGCATAGATTTGGCGATTGAACGCATGGTGGCTTATGCTGAGGCTGGCGCTGATATGATTTTCCCTGAAGCGGTTCAATCATTAGAGCAATACAAAAAAATTAAAGCAGCTGTTAAAGTTCCTATTTTGGCAAACATTACAGAGTTTGGTAAAACTGAACTCTATTCACAATCAGAGCTGGGTGCTCACGATGTTGATATCGTACTTTATTGTTGTGGTGCGTATCGTGCCATGAACAAAGGCGCACAAAATGTTTATGAAGCTTTGCTTAATGATGGCCACCAACGCAATGTCATCGATATTATGCAACCCAGAGAAGACATGTATGAGTTTTTGGGTTATCACAAATACGAACAAAAATTAGATGAGTTGTTTTCAAAGAAATAACCGACATTTGTTATACTAAAGAACAGTGTTATTATTTTAGTACCACTGTTAAAGTACAATATTAACAGAAAATATAAACATTAAATTGAAAGAGAATTATTATGGCAGAAGGAAAAAAGAAAGTAGGCGGAGCTGGGCTTCGTGGACAATCCGCAGGTGAAACAAAATTATGTACAGTAGGTAAAACTGGATCTGGATTGACCTATAATGGTTATGATGTGGCTGATTTGGCTGAAAATGCCAGTTTTTATGAAACGGCTTATTTGATTTTTCATGGTGAATTGCCCAATCAAGCTCAACTAGATGAGTACAGTGCAAAAATCATGGCAAACAGAGCTTTGCCTGAAGAATTAAGAAAAACGTTGGAAATGATTCCAAAAGACACGCACCCAATGGATGTGATGCGCACAGGTGCTTCTATGTTAGGTAACTTAGAGCCTGAAACAGATTTTTCACAACAACAAGACGCTGCTGACAGATTGCTGGGCGCTTTTCCTTCCATTATTTGTTATTGGTACAAATTTTCACACGATGGTGTTCGCATAGAAACGGCGCTAGATGACGATTCAATTGGCGGTCATTTCTTGCACATGCTGCGTGGTGAAAAACCCAATGATTTACATGCCAAAGTGATGGATGTTTCATTAATTCTGTATGCAGAGCATGAGTTTAATGCCTCAACTTTCACAGGACGTGTTGTTGCTTCAACTTTATCTGACATGTATTCTTGTGTGACAGCCTCAGTTGGCGCATTGCGCGGACCTTTGCACGGTGGTGCTAATGAAGCGGCCATGGCGATGCTATCACAATGGAAGTCAACCGATGAAGCCATTGCTGGTATTGATGAAATGTTAGCAACCAAACAATTAATCATGGGTTTTGGTCACGCTGTTTATACAGAAAGCGATCCAAGAAACGCCTTAATCAAACGTTGGTCTAAAGAATTATCTGAAGACGTGGGCGATGAGTGTTTGTATGATGTGTCTTGTGCTGTTGAGAAAAAATTGTGGGACGAAAAACGCATCTTCCCAAATGCGGATTTTTTCCACGCATCGGCTTATCACTTTATGGACATCCCAACACCGTTATTCACACCAATCTTTGTGATGTCGCGAATCACCGGTTGGGCAGCACATGTGATGGAACAAAGAGCCAACAACAGAATCATTCGCCCAAATGCGGATTATGTTGGTGTCGGCCCCAGAGAAGTGAATGACATAAAAGACCGGGCTTAATTAAAACCTCCAACGATGAGGCGCTCAATTTGGGCGCCTTTTTCTGTATACAGTTATTGATTAAACTCAATAACTTTAATTAATTGATATTTGCTTTTATTCTTTTTAAACTTATACTCTTTTACAGCATTTATTGCTGAAAGCTCAAACAATTTATCACTCGATTGTAAAACTTGTGATTCAATTACTCTTCCTTTCTTATTAATTAACATGGCAACACGCACCCATTGATTAGGTGGCTTTTTTAATTGGTATACTATTTCATTTGACCAGAGAAGCCTGTTGTTTTTTTGTGAGGTTACAAACGCCTCTAATCTTGCTGTAAACTTCCTTGAAACTATTTTGTTTTTTATAGTTGCAGGCAAGAATTTCAAATTTGAAAGCATTTGCTTAATAGCTTCTTTATTTTTAAACTTTTTATCATATTTTTTAATTTTAAACTTCTTAACATTTCCTTCTTCATCAATTATAAACTCTACTTTTAGTTTTATAATTTCGACATAATCTTTAAAAGGAAGAGAGTTTAATTTAGATAGTAATATTGGCGCACAATTTTCAGATATGCACATTTTTTGAAACTGATTAAAAGCTCCAGATGTTTTTATAATACTTGATTTGGCATGTTTTATTATTTTATCTTGAACGATTGAAAAATTAGGTATTTGTGTATTCTGATTCGGCCAAAGTAACAATTGCTGATTAATTTCAATATCTTTAAAATAAGCTATTGTATTAATATAATCGTTTTCATTTTGTTCCTCAATTTTCATTTCATAGACAGCTAAAAATGGTATATCACTTGGCTCTTTAAGAGCTAATAATTCAAGTGTTGAGGGTTTTTTTGTGAGCTCTTCTGGTAGTTTGAATTCTATTCTTTGAGTGGAAACCTGTTCAACTGCTTTATTATCAACTATTTTTGGAATGAATTTGTATTTAGAGACTGCTTGAACTGCAACTTTATTAAAAATGTCTTTTGGTTCAGCATCAATAACTTTTACATTCTTTACACCTCCATTAACATCAACAACAAATTCAACACTGACAAATCCCTCTAATCGTTCAAGTATAGCTTTCGTTGGATATTGTGGTGCTACAGTAACAATTGGCTTTATTTCAGAAGTAACAACACCTTCAGCTAGAACTGAATTAAAGCTAAGCAAGATAAATATTATATATATGGTATTCATTATTATATTTCCACAGGAATACAAACTTTCCCTTCCATCAACACTCTGGCACTGCGACTCATGATCACTTTTTCGGCTTTCCATTCTCCATCAATTTTATTAACTTCGGCACCGACTTTTAATGTGCCAGAAGGGTGACCAAAACGCAGAGTGTTTCGTTCACCACCACCTGCGGCTAAATTGACCAATGTTCCGGGAATCGCAGAGGCTGTGGCTATTGCCACGGCAGCCGTTCCCATCATGGCGTGGTGTAATAAACCCATGGATAACGCACGTACATTTAAGTCGATATCATCGGCATGTATTTCTTTACCACTAGATGATGTATAAGCATCTGGAGGTGCTAAAAAGGCTACTTTTGGTGTGTGTTGGCGGGTTTTTGCCTCATCGATATTATTAATTAACCCCATTTTCACTGCACCATAAGCGCGTATGGTTTCAAACATTTCTAATGCCTTCGCATCACCATTAATGTCTCCTTGTAATTCGATTCCTTTATAACCAATATCACCAGCATTTAAAAATATGGTCGGAATGCCAGCAGTAATCATGGTCACTTGGAAAGTGCCAACTCCCGGAACATCCAACTCATCAATCAGACTGCCTGTTGGAAACAAGGCTTCATCGCCAACCGGTTTTACAAATTCAATCTTGACTTCGGCTGCTGGGAATGTAACACCATCCAACTCGAAACCGCCGGTTTCTTGCACTTGGCCATTGGTTATTGGCACATGGGCAATAATGGTTTTTTTGATGTTGGCCTGCCAAATTCGCACCACGGCAATGCCATTATCTGGAATGCGTGATGAATCAACCAAACCATTTGTAATGGCAAAAGACCCAACTGCTGCGGTTAAGTTGCCACAGTTGCCACTAAAATCTACAAAAGCTTTATCAATCGCTACTTGGCCAAACAAATAATCCACATCATGACCGGGTTCAGAGCTTTTAGATAAAATCACAGATTTGCTTGTACTAGACGTTGCTCCGCCCATGCCATCGGTTTGTTTCCCGTAAGGGTCTGGAGAACCAATAACACGCAGTATTAGGTTATTTCGCGCTTCTCCGGCAACTTGTGCGGGACCTGGTAAATCCGCAAGGTTGAAGAATACGCCTTTTGAAGTGCCGCCGCGCATATACGTGGCAGGGATTTTTATTTGGGGTTTGAATGTTGTCATGCAATTCTCTTTTATAAATCTATTACTCTTAACAATGTTTGTATTGGGCTTCATACAATAAAACGGTGTGATCATTTTAACCCATTATTAGTCTTAATTGATGGTTTTTAATTGCGCTAATTATATGTTTTTCAGCTCCACACGCTTTGACTGAGTCTCTTTTGAATTGTCTGAGTATTTTATTTGAAGAATACCCTTGTTGTGTTTTATTGATAGAGAAGCTCCTAAAATGTAATTGTATGAACAGTTCAAAAGGTGTGGATAGTTAAGTTTTATAGATTGTTTGGTCTTGCCTGTTTTGCAATTAAGCTTAATCAGGTTTAAATCTCGATCGGTATTAAAATTAAAAGGCTCTTCACCTGAAACCAAGAACCAAAGATACTTATCATCAAGTATGATTTTACTGTTATAACTGCCAGCAAATTGATTTAAAACATTGCCATTTATATCCAGCAATTGCATTTCATATTCAACATGTCCGCCTTTTGAGTGTTCATTAATCTGATAAACAATAAAGGCTTTTCCAGGAAGATTAAACAAATATGTTGCATGCAACATGGCGTAACCTTGATATACACTGGGGAAAAAATGGGTCCACTTGTTGCTTCTTCTGTTGCTATCGCAGATAACTTTACAAACATTTAAATGGCCCTGTTTTTCTTCCGTGACTACTATAGAACAGTTGTATTTTTTAATGTTGTTTGTTTTTTCAACAAAATTCATTTTAAATCATTCATTGTCTAATTCTAGAATATGTTTAAATACGCCATAAACTACTTTTGCCATAGATAGGTAATCTAGTTTTTCATAGGTGTCTTCGGCAGTATGGTAATTATTGTTTCTATAAAAAGAGGTATCTGTCACCATCACTGCAGGGAAATCAAACTTCCAGTAATTGCGGTGATCCGAAAAATCTATGCCTTCAATCGCTATGGGGGCATTGGTGGAATATGCAGGCAAATCTGTGTATTTGTTTATGCTGTTTTTAAGGCCGCTTGCTGAGGTTGAAAACACTTGGTCAACAATGGAAATAAAATTTCCTTTTGTTGGATACACTGCTTTCATCAGAGAAATTGGAAAAAACTGCGAGTCTTCTTCGTCAGTAAAATATCCAATCATTTCCAATGAAATCATGAGTATGACATTTTTATCCTTAACCGAATCTGCATGAATGTAACTACCCATATACTTACTGGCAAAATACGGAGGCTCTTCTAATGTATAAGCCACCAACTCTACTCTGTTTTTTAAATCAACCTGACTTAGTAGCCTTCCTAATTCAATTAATCCAGCGACGCCACTGGCATTGTCATCAGCTCCAGCATATTCTCCCATCACATCATAATGGGCACCAATAACTATCATATCCTTAGTATTGGGGCCAAATCTGGCTATGACATTTTTGTATTCATTGTCTTTGGCTTGGTATTGTTGAAAACTGACATCTTTAGAGTAGTTTTGTAATTGGTCTTTAATGTACTTGGCTGATTGGTTTAAGTTGCTTAAGTTTTTATAACTACGCGGTGAAAGGTTTTCTGATAAATGTACAACGTGCTTTTTTAATGCATCGGAATTTACTGTTATGGTTTCTGGTTCATGTTTTTCGAAAAAAGTCGGACGCACAACAATATACCCAACGATTAATAAACAGAAAATGAAAAAGAGCATAATTCGGAGTATTGCTTTTATAAATATATTCATATGACTTGGAATTTAAAACCCCCATTAGTTCAATAGTGTTTTATTATACCCTAATGCCGATTTAGTAATACAGTTGATAATGCACATCAATTACTTGTGCTAGCACCGTATTATCTAAACCTGGATTTGGGTAATACAAAAAAGCCACTTCATCTTTCAATGAAATGGCTTTATAAATAAATATATTTGTATTTAGTAAATTAATTTAATTTGACAAATATTTGCCTCGATTGGAGCTTTTATCATTCTTTTTTTCATCGTCCCAGAGTTATACAAAGGTCTCTTTTAAAAGGTTCTTCCAAACCCAACTCCTAGAACCAAAGGATTTATATCTATGTCAACAGATACAGGGCCTAAAGCTGAGTCAAAGGTTGCTTCTGTGTCAATTTGAATGTATTTTACATCAACGTTAAAAGACCAATTATTTTTCATTTCAAAATCTATGCCGAATTGGCCAGCTAAACCAAATGATGAATCAATGTCTAGATTACCTGCACCCAGTGCTGAAACCGCACCGGCAGTAAGGTCATCATTAAAAAACAGGGTGTAGTTTAGTCCCACACCAGCATAAGGTCTAACCTTGCCTTTGGGATTAAAATGGTATTGAGCAAACAATGTCGGTGGCAAAACATTAGTTTCAACCACTTCGGTCCCATCTGGCACACCAAGGGCTTCTGGCAAGCCATAGACACTGGCACTGTGCTTACTGCTTAAATCAGCCAAAACCTCTAATGAAAAATTATCCGTCAACATATACCCAATTGATATATCTAACGAAGGATTGTCATCAACAGTGACTCCGGTTCCTGCCAAATCTGAACCACCAACATTTAATGCGCTGCTGTCATCATTTGGATTAACATTAATGGCTCTAACATGTAACAACCAATCGCCTTTTTCAACTGCCAATGCGTTTGATGAAACGCCTGCAAGGGCCAATAAACTTAGTGGTAATAACTTTCTTAATTTCATATTTTTTCTCTATTGTTTTGATGGTGAAATTATATGGGTTATTGTGGTTTTTTTAATTGACTAAAATCAAAAATTTAAAGATAGTTTATATAACTTATTGCTCCTCTTTTATTGTTAGATAATAGTCATTACACACTTGTGTTTTTAGGCGTTAATATTGAGATTAAAGTTGTTACAATTGACTGTTGTTTTTACTTACTTTTTATGGATTGGCCTCTTAATTCTATCAATTTAACTGTTATAGTAGAATCCGTTTACCTCATTAATAAGCTTAACAATGTCTTATAATTGACTGATTTCCCTTAAAAACACCCATGAATCGTCAATTTGAAGGTTTTTTATTGAAAATAGTCAGGTAATTGTTAGAAGGATGCTCTATAATGCACGCAAATCAGGCGTTGACGCAAAATGTTATGTTTTGTCAATGCGGGTTGAGAATACAAGCACTAAGACTTATGTGAGTTTAACTCGCTGTCAATGCCCACATCTTATCTATACTACATTTTACTTAAATTTTTTTTTGTAATTTTGAATCCTGAATTTACATGAAATTCTTACATCGAAACGGTGAATTCGATTGTAGGATTATTTATTTTTCACCAACAAAGAAGAAGTATATTATGAGTAAAGGTACAGTTAAGTGGTTCAACCCTGATAAAGGTTTTGGTTTTATTACCCCTGAAGATGGCAGCAAAGATTTGTTTGTTCATCACACAGCAATTCAAAGTGGTGGCGGTTTCGCTACTTTAAACGACGGCCAAGCCGTTGAGTTTGAAATTGGTGAAGGCCAAAAAGGCCCATGTGCAAACAACGTCGTTCCTCAATAAGAGTAACAACAGTTTAAACATCAAAAAAGCCGGTCTTGTTCCGGCTTTTTTTGTGTTTTTTTATTCTGACTATTATTGACTTATAGAATATTTGGAACTGTGGTTTTCAATATAATACAAAGCCCCAATCTCATTTGTTATCTGCTTATTTTCAAAAGGCTTAAGTTGAACATACCATTCTTTTTTAATTTCTTTCAAATAGTCTGCATGTGATAATATGGCAAATTTAATAATTTGTTCATCGTATTTTCCATTTATCACATCAAGTACTTTCGCTTCATGGGTGTACCAAAAAGACATTGGTATACAATCAAACCCTTCAGAACATTGACTACTTGAGGGATATAAGCCGGTCCAAGTTGTTCTGTTTACTTTTACAACTAATAACAATTCATTTGTATTAAGATCGAATTTATTCACTATGTTAGGGTTTGGACCAACATAACGATTAACGCAACCAATTAAAGAAGTAAAAATTAAATAAGCTACTAATAATTTTAATATGTTTAGACCTGTCATAATTATTCTCTTAAAAGTTCCACGTTGGTTTTGTGCTCTTATTTATTGATTAACTACTTTAATAAAAATTCACGGTTTTCAATGAGGTTCCCGCCTTCGTGGGAATGACGGTTTTATTTATATAATTAGGAGTTAGAGCTCAAAAAATCATTAGCAAATCTTTGTAACACTCCACCAGCATCATAAACAGAAACCTCGTCTTCGGTATCTAGTCGACATTTGACGGGTATCTCAATGCTTTCAACATTTTTGCGGTGCATAATCACCCGCATATTTGAGCCTGCTGCGATTTCGCCTTGGACATCATAAGTTTCTGTGCCATCAATTTTGTAAGTTTTTCGGGTTTCATTGTTGGTGAACTCTAACGGCAAAACACCCATGCCCAATAAGTTTGTGCGGTGAATGCGTTCGAAGCCTTCAGCCACAATAACTTCAACTCCTGCTAATCGCACGCCTTTGGCGGCCCAGTCTCTGGATGAGCCTTGTCCATAATCGGCACCGGCAATAATACACAGCGGTTGAGAACGGTCCATATAGGTTTCGATGGTTTCCCACATGCGCATTTGGGTTCCTTCTGGCTCTAATCTGGCCAGTGAACCTTGTTTGATTTCACCGTTTTCATCAAGAACCATTTCATTAAACAGTTTTGGATTAGCAAAAGTGGCACGTTGTGCGGTTAAGTGGTCTCCCCGATGGGTGGCATAAGAATTGAAGTCCACTTCTGGCAAACCCATCTTATCCAAATATGCACCAGCGGCGCTGGATAATTGTATTGCGTTTGATGGGGACAAATGATCGGTGGTGATGTTGTCACCCAATACTGCCAAGGGTCGCATGCCTTTCATGGTACGTTTTGCTGCCAGCGCTCCTTCCCAATACGGCGGTCGGCGAATGTAGGTGCTTTGTGAACGCCAATCATACAAAGGATTGCTTTTTTCGCCAGAATCAATGTTGAGCTTAAACATGGGCTCATAGACTTTGGTGAAGTGTTCTGGTTTGACACTGGCCTTAATAACAGCATTGATTTCTGCATCTGTTGGCCAGATGTCTTTGAGGGTAATTTCATTGCCCTTTTGATCTGTTCCTAATACATCTTTTTCAATATCAAATCGAATCGAACCGGCTATGGCATAAGCCACCACCAATGGCGGTGAGGCCAAAAAGGCTTGGTCGGCATTTGGATGAATGCGGCCATCGAAATTTCGGTTGCCAGAAAGCACGGCGACTGAAAATAAATCGCGGTCTTCGATTTCTTTTTTAATCTTTGGGTCTAAAGCGCCACTCATGCCATTACAAGAGGTACAGGCATAACCCACCACGCCAAAGCCTAACTGTTCTAATTCGGGCAATAAGTTTGATTCTTCTAAATAAAGGGTAACGGCTTTTGAACCTGGTGCCAATGATGTTTTGACCCAAGGTTTACGGGTTAATCCCAACCTGTTTGCATTGCGTGCGATTAACCCTGCGGCTATCATGTTGCGCGGATTACTGGTATTGGTACACGAAGTAATGGCAGCAATGATACAAGCACCATCAGGCATGAGTCCATCATGTGAATGATAATCACCGGTGATGCCTCTGGCAGCCAAGTCTTTGACGGGTAATTTGGTGTGTGGATTGGAAGGTCCTGCCAATGTGCGCTCTACTTCTGATAAATTAAAAGTCAGTACACGCTCATATTCGGCGCCAACCATGTCATCTGCCCACAACCCTGTTTGTTTGGCATAGGTTTCAACCAATTTTACTTGTTCTGCATCTCTGCCGGTTAAATTTAAATAATCTATGGTTTGTTGGTCGATTGAAAACATGGCAGCTGTGGCGCCAAACTCAGGAGTCATATTGGATATGGTAGCGCGATCACCCAATGTTAAGGCGCTTGCTCCTTCACCATAAAATTCTATATAACTTGAAACCACTTTTGAGTTGCGCAAAAATTCGGTGATAGCCAAAACAATATCAGTACTTGTAATGCCTTCTTGTGGTTTGCCTAATAATTCTACTCCAATAATGTCTGGCAGGCGCATATAAGATGGACGACCCAACATGACGCTCTCGGCCTCTAATCCACCCACTCCAACAGCAATAACTCCCAAAGCATCGACCATCGGTGTGTGTGAGTCCGTGCCAACCAAAGTATCTGGAAAAGCCACACCATCGCGTGCTTGTATTACTGGCGACATGCGCTCTAAATTAATTTGATGCATAATACCATTGCCAGGAGGAACCACATTAACGTTTTTAAAGGCTGTTTTGCACCAATCGATAAAGTGAAAACGGTCTTCGTTTCGGCGGTCTTCGATGGCTCGGTTTTTCTCAAAAGCATCTTTTTCAAAACCAGCATGTTCAACAGCCAAGGAGTGATCGACAATTAATTGCGTTGGTACCACTGGATTGATTTGTGCAGGATCGCCGCCTTTATCAGCAATCGCATCGCGCAAACCCGCCAAATCAACAAAGGCCGTTTGACCCAAAATATCATGACAGACTACACGGGCAGGAAACCAGGGAAAATCCAAATCGCTTTTGCGTTGAATCAGTTGGCTTAAAGCCGCATTTAAATCTTGTGGGGGACAACGGCGCACCAAGTTTTCAGCCAAAACCTTCGAAGTATACGGCAATTTGGCATAAGCGCCTGCTTCAATGCTTTCAACGGCTTGTTTGGTATCGAAATAATCCAACCTTGTGTTGGCTAAGGGTTTGCGAAAATTTGTGTTCATGTGTTTTCCCAGAATAATGTTATTTGTTAATATGTAGTTTATGCATGAGCAGAAATAGATTATACAACTATCGGCTTTATCCTGATACTTTACAGCATCAACTTCATTAAGATATCTGTTTGTTTATCTACACCTACGATGAATATGTGTTTATCGAAAGCGATAAAACCATTTTTTTCATAAAAGCGAATCGCTTTAGAATTGTGTTCCCAAACACCCAACCACAAGTATTTTGACTTTTGAGTTTTGGCTATGCTTAAGGTTTTGTCATGCAACAATTGTCCTATGTTTTTGCCTTGAAACCCGTTTAAAACATAAATGCGTTCTAGCTCTAATGCTTGCATATCATGTTGTTCCGTCTGAGCCTTTGACCAATTAATCTTTAAATAACCCACCGTTTTATCATCGAGAATGGCAAAATAAAAAGCCGAATTTGGGTTGTTAAGCTCTTGGGTTAATTGTTCTTCAGAAAAATTTTGTTGTAAATACTTTTGCATGTCTTCATCAGAATTGCTGTCTGCAAACGTTTCGAAAAAAGTTTGTTTTCCAATTTTTTGCAGTGTTTTTAAATCAGAAACACTTGCTTTAACTATTCTTATATTTTTTTCCATGTATTTCTATTTTATACATTTAAAAGATTAAAGTTATTATAACCTTAATATTTTTGTTAAAACTCATAATTAATTGTGTTGGTTTTGTTGTGCCAGATAGTGTTTAATATTCTCTGCTCTAAAGACTATTATAGGTTATACTGGTGTTAACCATAATTATAGGGCACATCATTGAAAACTTCTTCTGAAAAATATACCGCTCGTTCTGCAACATCAGTAATAGTTGCCAACATGATTGGAACTGGTGTCTTCGCAAGCCTTGGATTTCAGCTGGTTGATATTCAATCGGGTTTTGTCATTCTTATGTTGTGGGCAGTGGCCGGTTTAACTGCTTTGTGTGGTGCTTTAAGTTATGCTGAACTGGGTTCTGCCATGCCACGAGGTGGTGGTGAATACCACTTTTTAAGCAAAATATACCATCCAATGGTTGGTTTTGTCACCGGTTGGGTATCCGCTACAATTGGGTTTGCTGCTCCTGTTGCAGTTGTGGCTATTTTGTTTGCTGGATATTTTACTTCTGTTTATGACATTATCAATGACCAATTATTGGCTGTTGGTTTAATTGTAACCATAACTGCTATTCATATTACTAACCACAAAAGCAGCGGAGGATTTCATCAATTAATGACTTTGTTTAAATTATTGGTGATTTTTGCTTTTATTGGTTCTGCATTGTTTCTGGTTGATAATCCTCAAGATATTTCTTTCATGCCATCGATAGCTGATAAGGATATAGTTTTTAGTGGCTCTTTTGCTGTTGCACTAATATTTGCTAATTACGCTTATATGGGTTGGAATTCAGCCACTTATTTATCCAGTGAAATTGAAAACCCAAGTAAAAATTTACCAAAAATACTATTAACAGGAACCCTGATAGTTGCCATATTGTATGTGATTTTAAACTTTGTATTTTTATATGTCGCTCCAATTTCTGAAATGGTAGGGGTTAAAGAAATTGGTTATGTGGCTGCCCAACATATTTTTGGTGAAAAAGGTGCTGCCATAATGGGCATTAGTTTATCTATTGTTCTCATCTCTTCAGTAAGTGCCATGACCATGGCAGGACCTCGCGCTTTTCATGCCATAGGACAAGACTATACTGTGTTTTCAAAGTTGGCCAAAACCAACCAACACAATATTCCTGTTAATGCCATTATTTTACAATCAGCTCTTAGTATCTTATTTGTGTTGACTTCTTCTTTTGAATTTATTTTAGTGTTTGCGGGTTTTACATTAGGCGTCAGTAATTTTGCTACTGTTTTAGGCGTATTAGTATTAAGAAAAACCCAACCCGAATTGAAAAGACCCTATAGAACATGGTTATATCCTTTAACGCCAATTCTCTATTTATGTCTAATGGGCTGGACCTTAGTTTACATCATAAAAGACAAACCAGACGAGGCATTAATGAGCTTGGGTGTGATTGTCTTGGGAATAATCATGTACTTAATATCCAGCGCATTATCTAAACGAAGCGCTTAAGCTTTAACGGTTTTATCTTTTGTTTTAAATAAAGCAATGCCGAAATAAGCAAAAACAATGGCTAACAAAGGATTGAAATAGTTCAATAGAGCGTATGGAGCATAGTCTAAGGTTTGTACGCCCAATGTTGTGACATAAAATATACTGGTTGTGCTCCAAGGAATCAAAGCGGTGGTCAAGGTTGAGCCTTCTTCAACTGATCGAGATAAGACCGATGATTTAACACCTTTGTCTTTGTAGGCTTTTTTGTACAATTGGCTATTTAGAATAATCACAATATAGGTTTCTCCCATTGATAAGTTACCAGCAAAGGCCGTTGCTATGGTTGCTGCTACCAACGTTCCTGCTGATTTTATTCGAGCAATAATGCCTTTAAGCAAAACTGTTAAAAATCCTGCACTGTGTAAAATCCCACCCATTGCAATCGCCATGAGCGACAATAACAATGTCCATGCCATGGAATAGAGACCTCCTCTTCCCAACAAATCATCAATCATTTTTGTTCCTGTTTCTGCAGGTTTGTTTTCCCACAATGCATTGGCAACCGTTGTGACAGAGTTTTCCTGATAGAGTATGGCAATAATGCTGGCCACAATAATGCTGGCAGTCATGGTCACTTCAGGAGCGTATCTTTTCATGCTTAATACGAACAGAACAATAATTGGAATAAAAGTAATAAAAGGATTGAGGTTAAAATGAGCTGCCAATACGCCTCGAATGGTTTCAATCTCTGCAAATGAAGCGGTTTGATCCACACCATATCCCATGTAGGCAAACACCACTAATACAATTAAGAATGTTGGAACCGTTGTATATAACATAGATCGAATGTGTTCGTACAAGTCGGTATCAGAACTCATGGCGGCCAAATTTGTGGTATCAGAAACCGGCGACATTTTATCACCAAATGTGGCTCCCGAAATAATCATGCCCGCAACCAAAGGCAAAGGAATATTAAGCACCGTGCCTATGCCAATAAAGACCACACCCAAAGTACCTACTGTGCCCCATGAAGTGCCGGTGGCCAATGACATAAACGCACACAAAATTAATCCAACTGGTAAAAACCATTGGGCAGTTATCCAATCAAGCCCATAATAAATTAATGCCACCACAGTGCCACTTTTCATAAAGGAAGCAATCACCATGCCAATCAGCAAAAACACGTAAATAGCAGAAAGAGAGCGTGAAATGCTCTCGCCCATCATGCGCCGAATGTCACCAAAACTGTGCCCCAATAATCTTGCGTTGATCGCCACCCAAATTAATACAAGATATAAGACGATGTGCAAAGAAATGCCCATCTTGAAAAAACCAAATGAAATCATTAAAACTAAAGTGAGAAAAACCAGAATTGCATGGGGTAACGAACTGCTCTTTACTTGCATTTTTAACCTTTAAATTTTAATATTGTTATTATCATAAAACTTCTGGTGTTAAATGTCTCGTTTAAAAGGAAAAATTGCTCTGGTTACTGGTGCTGCCCGTGGTATTGGTCAAGCCGTTGCTGAAATGTTTGTTGCCCAAGGCGCCCGTGTCATTGTCTCAGATATAAACAATCAAGAAGGCAAAATTGTTGCTAGAAGTTTGGGCGAAAATGCTGAATACATATCACTGGATGTAGGAGTTGAATCTGATTGGGAAAAGGTTTCAGAACATATTTTAAACGCTTATGGTCAGTTGGATATATTGGTGAACAATGCTGGCATTACGGGCTTTTTTGAAACCTCTGGCCCCCATGATCCAGAAAATCTAGACCTTGAGAGTTGGCACAAAGTGCACCAAACCAATTTAGATGGTGTGGCACTGGGCTGCAAATATGCAATTGCATTAATGAAAAAATCAAACGCTGCCAGTATTGTCAATATTTCTTCACGCTCTGGCATTGTTGGTATACCAGGTGCTGCCGCTTATGCCTCAAGCAAAGCTGCTGTGCGAAATCACAGCAAATCAGTGGCGCTTTATTGCGCTGAGCAAAGTTACAAAATACGTTGTAATTCCATCCACCCTGGAGCCATTCTCACTCCCATGTGGGATGCCATGCTTGGTGATGGAGAGGCAAGAATTGAGGCGATTAAAACAGTGGCCGCCGATGTGCCGTTACAAACCATGGGCGAACCAGATGATGTGGCTTATGCTGCGGTTTATTTGGCATCAGATGAATCTAAATACATTACCGGCATAGAATTAAATATCGATGGTGGAATTTTGGCAGGGAGTTCTGCTGCGCCCACACGTTAAAGGTTTTTCTTCTTTTTTTCATTATAAGCCCTATTAATGCGGCATGTTGACAGGTGACAAAGTTTTAACTTGGTGGTTTTTCTTAATCTTTTATTTCGTTTTGACTATTTTTACAACCAGCTTTGTATTGTTGCTAAAAGCTGCTAACATTCTTTAAAAACATGACAAAATGCTCGTATTTACTCACTTGTGATAAAAGCAAGCCTGTTTCCTGTTTTGTCTAATCTCTTTTTTTAATCTTTGTTTACATTGTTTATGTTAAATAAATATCAAAAAAAAGGTAGTATTAAATACCACTAAATTATTTTAATTTTTGACTTGTTTTTAAAGGCATATGAAGTTTACAGCTCTTAACATATTTAAAATTGAGAATGTGTTTTCAAAATTGATTACCTTTTCTAATGCTGTGCTCGTTAAAAACACCTGTAAACACTACCCCAAAGCGTTGGTTAAAAAGTTGTTTGGTAAAATCTATTTTTTCTACCAAGCCCTTATCAATACCGTTCGGCCCCCTCAATTAAATGACACTCCTTATCAAAGGATAAAAACATTATGAAAACAAAATTTCTCTTTTTAGGTTTCCTTATCATAAACCACTCGTTCGCTGCAAACTCCTCTGCCATTAAAGCAGAACCTAACGATGAGGCCAAAACTGTTATAACGCTGAACTCTGTTGATAGTAGCCCAAAAACATTAGGTTTTCCTAAGTCACTGACCTATACTGCTACATTATCTAATCAGGTAAAACTACGAAAAAAGAAAACCCACAAAATCACCATTGAATATTACAAAAAAGACAGTAATATTCTTTTGTTTGAAGAAACTCACAAAAAAATTTCAATCATTGAAAATAAAGTACCTTTAAAGCTAGGCAAAGGGAAGGCAAAAACAATTAAGTACAGCTCATTACAAGCCTTGTTTGCCAATAATACTGAAGTAGAAATGTCTTGGACAATTGATGGCGAAAAGCTCTATCCTAAAATTGGTATATTGCCGTCTGGTCACTCTTATAAATCAGGATTGCTGTTAAAAGGTGTTAAGGTCAATGACCAAGCCCTTCATTGGAAAGGGTTTGATAACCCTTCTGCCGTCTCAGCGTTTGCTTCCACTACATTGACTCCTGTCAGGACAAATATAGTCCATGACTCAAATATAAAAACCAACCCTTTCGAACTCGAAATGAATGGCCCCTACCTAAGTATTCCTGTTAGAGACATGCCACTTGCCGTAAGGTCAACAACTCCTTTTGCGGAAAAAGAAGTCAATACCCTTCGACACGAACAACTATATGATAAAAATGGTGCTCGGTTTGGAACCAAGTCCCCCAAACAAGACGATCAATTGGCTCAAATGTCAACAAGAAACCCTGGCGGCTTAAGAACACCCACTACCTCATTAGATTTTCCTGGTATGCCAAACATCAGTGGCTTTTATCCTCCTGACATAGAAGGAGCTGTTGGCGAAAACTATTATGTTCAAATGGTTAATTCAACCTATGCTATATTTAATAAAAGTGATGGCTCAATTGCTCAAGCGGCTCGTAACACTAACACATTGTGGTCAAGCCATGGGGGAAGGTGTCAATCTGATAACGATGGAGATGCCATTGCGCTTTATGATGAACAGGCACAAAGGTGGGTTCTCACTCAATTTGCTGTTACTGCAGCACCAGAGTCGGTTTGTTTTGCTATCTCACAAACCAGTGATCCTACTGGTGCTTATTACACTTATGATTTAGCAGCACAGCGTTTTCCTGATTATTACAAATTAGGGGTCTGGCCTGTATCAGGCAACAACGCCTATTTTATGGGAACAAACTCTGGCTTACAAGGTCAGTACGATGTTTATGCCTTAGACCGTGAAAACATGTTGTTGGGTCTGCCTGCCAGGCCAGCTCAGTTTTTTCAAAGTTACCCTAATTTGTTAATGCCTGCTGACAGTGATGGCGATACACCTCCTCCGGCAAATGCCCCCGGCTTGTTGTATTCAATTCGAGATGCTGGTGAAGCCTATTTTGGAAACCCTGCAAATGACAGCATAGACGTCTATGAGTTTGACGTTGATTGGGCAAATTCATCAAATTCGACTTTTACCTTGTCACAAGTTATCACTAATGCTGATGGTTTAAGCAACTTTAATTGGACTGTTTGTGGTTTTTTTGTCAGTGATTGTTTGCCTCAAGGAGGCACTTCTGTAAACATTGACAGCGGTTCTTGGTGGCCACAACAAAGACTTCAATACCGAAATTTTGGCGGTTTCGAAACTTTGGTTGGAACTTGGACTGTGGATGTTTTAGCTGTAGGCGACCACGCAGCACCAAGGTGGTTTGAGTTGCGTAGAAATATTGGTGCCGGCAGTTGGAATTTGCGCCAAGAAGGCACTTTTGCCCCTGATTCCGACCACCGTTTTAATCCAAGTATATCAATGGATGCTTCAGAAAACATTGGTCTAGGTTATTCTGTTACATCCTCAAGCTCTTTTCCTTCTATCCGATTTACAGTTCATGATGCATCTGTTGATCCATTGGGAACTATGGAGCCAGAAGAAGTCATGGTAGCAGGTGGAGGTTCACAAACCGGCACTGCTAACCGTTGGGGGGATTATGCATCAATGGATGTTGATCCTGTTGATGATTGTACTTTTTGGTTTACTTCTGAATATTATACTTCTACTAGTGCAGCAGGGTGGACAACCCGCATTGGCGCGTTCAAAATTCCTACGTGTAAAAATTATTTGATAACTGCCGTAGATGACACCATTGAAGTCTGTAAAGCAGATGACACCACAAGTTTTAGTCTAAGTTTGAGCAATAGTTTCGATGCCACGACCAATATGAGTCAAGTCGGTTGTCCAGCTGGTGCCAGTTGTGCCTTTTCTCCCAACCCAGTTGTTAACCCTCTATCAACCACTGATTTAAACATTACTGGCTTGGCAGGAGCTACTGGTGGAGCGCACTTGATTACCGCTACTGCTACGGACTCAGTAGATAACTTAGCAACAAACGACATTGATTTAAACCTGTTTTTATTTAATGGAAACCCAGGAACTCCAGTTTTATCCTCTCCGTTAGATGGAGCCTTTGCCCCTTCATTGGGCCCAGATCTAACCTGGTCTGCCGTGACTGATGGGCAAGATTATTTTGTTGAAGTTGACAACGATCCTGCTTTTGGCAGTGTGGACTTTTCAACTACCGTTAATGGGGGATTAACCACAGCAGCCGCTTCGGGATTAAGTGAAAATACGTGTTATTATTGGCGTGTCACTCCATCGAATTTATGTGGCAATGGAACAACTTCTAATGTTTTTGAATTCTATACAGGAGCCTCACAATCAACAACTGATTTTACCAGTACTGATGTTCCCATATCAATAGGTACTGTGCCAGTAACCATTACTTCAACATTGACAATAGCAGGTGTTGGAGCCATTAATGACGTGAATGTTGTTGACATAGATATGACCCATTCTTATGCAGGGGATTTAACCCTAACATTAGAATCACCTACAGGAACAGTGGTGACAATCATGAACGTTGGTTGTGGAACCGACAATAATATAGACTTAAGCTTGGATGACGAAGCGGCTGGCACATGGGGTTGTGCTGGTGGTGGTCCTGTTGGAGGCGGGGGTACCTTCCAACCAAGTAGTGCTCTTTCTGCTTTTGATGGAGAAAATGCCAATGGTGTGTGGACACTTACAGTAATTGACGGTTTTAATGGAGATGGTGGATCCTTAAATGGTTGGGGATTAAACTTTGAAAATTTTGCCGACAATGGCAATCAATGCCCTTCTGGCTTTACTGTTGGTGGTAATGTTTCTGGGTTAACGGGTTCTGGATTGGTTTTACAAAACAACCTAGGTGATAATTTATCCATAGCAGCTGATGGTAGTTTTGTCTTTCCAACATCATTACCAGATTTTGATCCTTATGCAGTAACTGTATTAACACAACCAAATACGCCAAGCCAAACATGTTCAGTAACTAATTCTTCTGGTAATATTTCTGGAGCAAATGTTGTTAGTGTTTCTGTTACTTGTACTACCGATTCTTTTACCGTTGGAGGAAATATTTCTGGATTGACAGGCTCAGGTTTAGTATTACAAAACAATGCAGGGGATAATTTACCCATAGCAGCGGATGGTAGTTTTACTTTTTCTGCTTCATTAGTGGATTTAAGCTCATATGTGGTTACCGTATTAACTCAGCCCTCTTCTCCGAATCAATCATGCGCAGTGACAAATGCATCAGGAAACTTAGCAGGTACAAATATAACAAACGTGGCCATTTCATGTGGAGCTGTTACCTATACAGTTGGTGGCAATGTTTCTAATTTGACCGGTTCTGGATTGGTTTTACAAAACAACCTAGGTGATAATTTGCCCATAGCTAATGATGGTAGTTTTGTCTTTCCTACATCATTACCAGATTTTGATCCATATTCTGTTACCGTATTATCCCAACCTAATACTCCCAGTCAAACATGCACGGTGACCAATGCTTCTGGTAATGTTTCTGGATCAAATATAACCAATGTAGATGTCAGTTGTGCATTAACTCCTGACATTTCTTTTGCTGGGACCAATTTAATACAAGATGTTTGTATCAACCCTGGTCCAACAGCTATCAACCCTGTTACACTTACCTCCATCGCTTTAAATGGCTACAACAACACCATTAGTTTGGCCTTTAACCCGGTATTGCCAACAGGAATTAGTGGAGGCTTTAGTAATAACAATTTTGTTCCTGCAACGGCCCCTGGAACAGATTCACTATTAAACCTAAATATAGATAACACGGCAACCGCTGGTTTAAACACAATAACAATTGAGGCCTCGGGAGCGGGTATTTCTACAAAATCAATTGATGTTGATTTAACTGTCATTTTTGGTTTATCTGCAAGCCCTGTTGTTTCTTCACCCAGTGATGGCAGCATTAGTGTGGCAACCAACACCTCTTTTACTTGGAGTGCTATTAGTGGTGCCAATAATTATGATATAGATATTTCTACCGATCCAACTTTTTCATCCATTGATTTCTCTGCCAATGTTGCTGGAACCTCTTTTTCCCCTGGTGCTGCCTTAGCAACAGGTACAGTCTATTATTGGAGAGTAAGAGCTAATAACACCTGTGGTGCAACCAGTTTTGTTATTGCTGCTTTTGAAACCATAGGAGGGGGAGGAAGTACAACTATGTCTTTTTGTAATTCACCTGCTCTTGCGATACCGGACAATGACAGTAACGGAACATCTGATACATTAAACATAGCTACAATTGCAACCATAACTGATATCGATGTCAGTTTAGATGTTTCTCATACATGGGTTGGGGATCTAATTTTTAATGTTGAAAACGATACAACCAACACAAATGTCACAATCATAGATCGACCAGGTCGTGATGGTTCGGGGTTAGGGTGTTCAAGAAATAACATTGATACAACCCTTGATGATGATTCGGTTACTCCTGTAGAAGGGGTTTGTGCCAATCCAGCGGATCCCACAATTGGAGCAGGGCCGTTTTCACCAAACAACCCGTTAAGCGCTTTTAATGCTGAAAGTTTGGCAGGAGATTGGACGCTAAGTATTTCTGATAACGCAAACAATGATGATGGCACAGTTAATGAATGGTGTGTAATTGCTACATATGGCTCTGGTTCTGGCCTAGCAGCAGCAGATTACAGTGACTTAGACAGTTCTTACGGAGTAGCGCGACACGAAGGAGATGGAACATCTAGGCTTGGAAATAATTGGACGGCTGATTTGTCATTTGTTGAAGGTGGCGACTCTCCAATCAGCGAAGGAGGTTCTGGTGATGATGATGGCATTGTTGCCAGTGGTCTTTGGACAGAAGCCAGCCCTAATGCGGTCATTGAAGCAACGGTTAGCACCAGCGGTTTTTTGTACTGTTGGTTTGATTGGAATAACGATGGCACATTTGAAGGAAGTGAGTTAGGTGTCTCTTCTTCTTTATCATTAATTAGTCCATTGAGCAATAGCATTCCTGTCACCGTTCCCTCAACATCCTTTGGTGATGGTAATGATGAATTACTTGAAACTCGTTGTCGTTTTTATGCTGTTGAACAAACTTTGGCCCCACCTAACCCAATAGGCTCAACGGACTCTGGTGAAGTGGAAGATTATAAACTACCAGCCGATCAACTAACCCCTGTCACACTGGCGTTTATTAAAAGTGAGAGAATCAACTCATCATTAGTAATAGATTGGACAACTACTACAGAGTCTGGAACGATAGGCTTTAACGTTCTTGGGCTTGTAAACAATGTTTGGAGACAATTAAATGCTCAACCAATCTCTGCAAAAGGCATGAATTCAGTCAGTCCACATGATTATCAATTTAATGCTGGAGACTTAATGATAGAGGCCTTTAAAATTGAAGAGTTGACAATAAATGGTGAGAAACAATCTTACGGTCCTTATGTCTCTTATAAAACACATGGCAAGTACCCTAATAACAGGATAATAAACTGGCAAAGTATTACACAGGAATCAAATCTATTGGCATCAAATAGACAAGAGAGCTTAAAACAAGGCTTTAGTTTTGTAAAAGTTTCTGTTAATGAAACAGGAATACAAAGAATCACCCATGAAGACTTGGTTTCTGCTGGCGTTGATTGGCAAGGTGTTAGTGCCAATGAAATCTCAATAAGTTTTGAAAACAAATCTATTGCACGCCTTGTATCTAGTGATGTTTTTGGACCAGGGTCTCATATTGATTTTGTTGGTTTTACTGCTGATTCCTTGTATACAAATACTAACGTTTATGTGTTAAAGCTTGATGTATACCAAAGTAAAAATGCTATTGCCATAACTGATGACTCATATGGTGTTGATAATTCTGCTTATCACATGGCAACAAGCATTAACAACAAGGATGTTGTATATTCTTTTGCTTCACCTACCAATAGCCCCTGGCTTTTACAATCCATGTTGGCTTTTACCTCTCCTAAAGAATGGTCTTTTCCAATCAATGCCCCATATTTGTTAAATAACAATGTTTCTTCAACATTAAATGTTAACGCCTGGGGTGGCACAGATTGGCCACAAACAAATGACCACCACTTACAAGTCTTGTTAAATAATCAACTTGTTAGTGATGTCTACAGCGATGGACTGGATACAATTAATATTACAGAAAACTTAAATCATTCACAAATCAACGGTGCTTCTTCGATAACATTTAGGTTGCCTGCAGATACGGGTGTTGATTATGATTTAATTCAACTTGATAGCTTTTCAATAGATTTTCCTGCTGAAATACACGCCATAAACAATAAGCTGTCTTTTGTTCCTGTTGTTAACACTTCAATTAATCCTGATGTTATACATACCAATGGTTTTGAAAACAATTTTGCAGATGATGGTTTTGTCGTTAAAGGGCTATCAACCCAAGAGACAACTATTTATGCAGTAAATGGGTCTAATCTATACGATTTTCCTCTTAAGAAAACCAATTCTGTCACTGGTGGGTATGAAATAGAAATACCGAAGATACCAAGTACAGGTGTTAAGTATTACATTAATAGTAACAATGCTTTAATACGGCCCAGTTTGTCTTTGGCTAACAACTCAAGTTTGGATTTAAATCAACAATATGATTATTTGATGATTTCTCACCCTGATTTTATAAGTTCTTTAAATCAATTGGTCAACTATCATCAAGCAAGCGGACTAAGTGTTTTGGTTGTGAACGTTGAAGATGTTTATGCTGAATACTCTTTCCACAGGAAAGATGCTAATGCCATAAAAACTTTTATAAAGGATGCCAATTTAATGACGGGCATTGAAACTGTTTTACTGGTTGGGAGTGACACTTCAGATTATTTAGATAATTTGGATCTAGGCTCTAAAAGTTTTGTTCCTACATTATATTTTCCTACTGACGAAATTATTAAATATGCTCCTGTTGACTCGTTATTTGTCGATACCAACAACGATTTAATTCCAGATTTATCTATTGGTAGATTGCCCGTTCGAACCAATATTGAGTTGCAAGATATCATAGATAAAATAATACAATATGCTAATCGTAGCTATAAAGATACTGCTATCTTTGCTTCTGATAGATCGTCCTCATTTGATTTGTTTTCTAATCAAATGGTCGGACTACTACCTCAAAATTGGCAGGTTGAAAAAGCTTATGTATCTGTTCTTGATATTAATGCGGCTCAATCATCCATAATCAACAGTATCGAATCTGGCGTTTCTCTTACTAGTTATTTTGGTCACTCAGGCCCTAATACTTGGTCATTTGAACACCTGTTTGACAACAATGACATTTTGGCACTAAACAACCTAAACAAGCCAACTGTAATTAATCAGTTTGGTTGTTGGAATACTTATTATGTCATGCCTGAGTTTGATACCATGGCACACCACTTTATGAGCCAAGAAAACAAAGGTGCCGTGGCAGTATTAGGGGCCAGTACCTTGACGCAAAGTAATCATGAATCAATGTTGGGTAACCTTCTAATTCCTAGAATAACCCAAAACAATGTTCCTGTAGGTTTAGCTATTCTTCAAGCCAAACAGGCATTGGCCCAAAACCACCCTGGTTATTTAGATGTTCTTTTAGGTTGGAACTTATTAGGTGATCCTATGATTTACCTAAATCAAGAGTAATCTTAGGCTTATGGTCTGTAAACTCTATTTGTTTGCAGACCTATAATTGCTTTCATTAGATTTTGTAATGATTAAAAGACCTGAATACATTAATGCGCCATTAACTAACAACAACTCGAAACCAAATTTATAACCAAATAAAAGTTGTTCAGAGTAAATATCTATAATATATGTCAATATCGGAGCAAGCACTGCAATGTATGGAACATACATGTCTCTGATTGATTTTTTACTGAAAATTCCAAAAGCAAACAAGCCCAATAATGGTCCATATGTAAAACCAGCCATTCTAAATAAGTTTTGGATGACAGAGGCTTCCAAAACATACCTAAATATTAAAATTGTAGCAAATAAAACCAAGGTAAACCCTATGTGTATGAGCATACGTTTAACCGTTGGTGTGTTTATCTTGCCCAAAATATCAACACAAAATGATGTGGTTAGTGATGTTAAAGCAGAATCTGCTGTAGAATAAGCGGCTGCCAATAATCCAACTAAAAAGACAACACCCAAATAGGCGGGCATGTGATTAAGGGCAATTGTTGGGAATGTTTTATCAGTAACTATCGCACCAGCCTCGTTTACTGGCAAAGACAAACCAACTTTTTCAGCATAAATGTATAAAAAAGCACCCATTGCCATAAAAATTACATTAACAATAACTAAAATAACAAAAAACCACCTGATGTTTTTTTGAGAGTCTTTTAAGTTTTTACAACTGAGGTTTTTCTGCATCATGTCTTGATCAAGGCCTGTCATGACAATGGCAATAAAAGCACCACCTAAAAACTGTTTAAAAAAGTTATTTTTATCTTCCCAACCACCATCAAAAAAGAATATTTGTGAATGCTGACTGGAATTTATTTCATTGTATACGCTTGAAAAATCAAAATTAAGCTGTGTAGCTATTGTCATGACCGCCACTATAACGGCTATGATCATAAACAGGGTCTGTAAGGTGTCGGTCCAAATAATGGTTTTAATGCCACCTTTTACCGTATAACTCCAAATTAACACCAAACTGACCAATAAAGTTAACCAAAAAGGAACACCAAAGTGAACAAAAATAAAATCATGTAAAACCATCGTCATTAAATACATCCTGAACGATGCACCAATAATTCGAGACAGCATAAAAAAAACAGAACCTGTTTTTTGAGAATATTTCCCGAAACGCTGGTTTAAATAACCATAGATAGATATTAGGTTTCTCTTGTAGTACAAGGGCAATAACACATACATAATAACGGCATAACCCACTGCATAGCCCATCACCATTTGTAAATAGGCAAACTGGTTGTTTAATACCGAACCTGGCAATGATACAAATGTGACTCCAGATAATGATGCGCCAACCATTCCAAATGCAACCACAAACCATGGAGAAGTTTTGGAGGCATTATAAAAATCAAGGTTGTTGGCGTCTTTAGAAGTGTAATGCGCAATAAAATACAACACGGTAAAATAAAGTATAATGACCAAAGCCAATATTGTAGGCGTTAAGTTTAAAGCGTTCATTGTCTTAAAAAACTCTCAATTATTGAAAAAACTTCAGGTGCGTTGTCCATGTGTAAGTGGTGGTGGCCTTCAATTGAAATGAACTCACTGGGGTTTAGTGCTTTTATTCTTTGTTCTACACTTTTATAACTTAATGCGTAAGTGTAAGGTTTTGCCAAAATTAGTTGCGTTTTGGGCTTTTCGGATGAAAGCATGTCTTGTATTACTGTTTCTGAAAACCTAAACGGACTGCGCAACCTTAATCGCTTATCGGTTCGCCAATGATAACCTTTTCTTGTTTTTTTTAATCCTCTTTCTACCATAAGATAAAGGTTGTTTTCTTTAATCGGCGTTACCTTTTTTCGGGCCTTTAATGCGGTTTTTACATTGGGATAATAATGCTTGTGTTCAGTTGTGTGATTGTGCCATTGGATTAATGCTTCTTTTAAATTGGTCGAAGCCGTACCTTTTTCATATGCTGGCACTGGGCCAATATTTTCTATCATAACAAGTTGATCAATTTTTTCTGGAAAACTTACAGCAAACATTTGTGCCATCGCTGCACCCATAGAGTGACCTAATAGTATCGGCTTTTCCCAATTAAGGTTGCTTAGTACGTCTTGAATATCCAGAATAAAATCAATAAAATGCGTAAAATGCCCTGGAGCTCTGTGATCAGAATGACCATGTCCAGCAAAATCAATGGCAACCACTTCGTAGCCTGATTCAGCCAACAAAGGCGCCAATTGTGCAAACGAGGCGGCGTTGTCTAGCCATCCGTGTAATGCCAATATTTTTCTCGGGTTACCTTTTCCCCAACACAGGCCAGCAATTTTCCCAAACTTACAGTTAAATGAAACTTCTTTCATTGTAAAAATACCACGATTAGGGCGCCCAAGATTATTCGATACCACATAAATGAAGCCATAGAAATTTTGTTAATTAATTTGAGAAATACTTTTATAGAAAACAGTGAAGCAAGAAAACTAACGATTAATACTGTCAATATACCCACAATATTATAATCACTGGGTTGTTGGTACAATTTCATAAAGCCATAACCCGTAGTCATCAGCAATGCTGGAATCGCCAAAAGAAACGAAAATCGAGCGGCTTTTTTCCTATCAAAGCCCATCGACATGGCAGCGCTCATTGTCACTCCCGACCTTGATGCACCTGGAATTAATGCCAATATTTGTGAAAATCCTACGATAACAGCTTGCTTAATTCCAAACTCGCTTTGGTTTGGTTTGGTTTTTTGAACCTTGTCTGATAAAAACAAAATCACACCAAATATAATACTAGATGCTGTTATAACCATTGGAGAACGCAGATGTTGCTCTATGCTGCCGGCAAAAATATAACCGCAAATGGCCAATGGAATACTGGCCAAGGCCAGTTGAATAAATAATTTCCAGTTTTTTCCTTTAAATAGTTTTAACAACTCATCCTTAAAGTACCACATAACAGCCAACAAAGAACCTCCATGCGCAGCAATGTCCATAACCAAGCCTTGGTCGGGCCATTTCATTATTTTTGAAACCAAAATAAGATGGGCCGATGATGATATTGGTAAATATTCTGTTATGCCTTGTATCAAAGCAAGCACCAACCATTGGATAAAACTGGTTTCTTCCATGGTTATTGTTCCTCCTCTGGTGTTTCATTGTTTTCTGAACTGTTTTCAATGATATATTTTTCAACCCAGCTATTTAATGACCAACTGATTATAAAGCCACAGTGACCGCCATGTTTGCTGGTTACTAGTTTTATGAACTGCCTTTTATCTAATAGACTAAAATCTTCAAAGGGTATGACTGGATCATCCCAAGAAGCCAATACATGACAGGGAACTTTAATATTTTCTATTACTTCTTCATCAATTTGATAGGCTTCAAAATATTCATCCGTAGTCTTATATTCAGAATGTCTTATAATTAATAGCTGTGTTAAATCATCTAAGGATTTAATGCTTTTGTATTCAACATCTGCAAATTTTTGTGGATAAATTGAGTGTTTTTTTTGTAAAGATTTCTGCCATTTTCGCATAAAGTAAGTTGAGTAAAGCTTACTTTTTTCGATTGCTATCATGCTGTTTTTTGGAACAAGTGGCGGAGACACGGCAAATACTTTTGTTAACTTAATTCCCGCTCTGTCAGCTTTTGCTGCCACCCGTAATGAAAAGTTTCCACCCAGTGAATACCCGCATAAATAAACACTCTTGTGCGGGTACTTGTCTGTAATTATCTTAACTGCATCTACGACTTCGTTCAATCTACACGAATGAAACAGCTCCTCATTCAAGTGATGGGTGGCCCCATGGTCCCTGAAATTTAGCCGATAAATACTGCTCTTTTCCTGTTTATATAAAGCATTTGCTAACAATTGAATATAAGTAGATTGAGCAGATCCTTCCCAGCCATGTAATAGAATATAAAGCTTGTCTGCTTTTTCTGCTTTTGTATAAAAACCCTGTAATTTTGCCTCTTTGGTTTCTAAGAGCTCTTCTTCTGAGTTTTTTGAAACAGGGTTGTTGTTTTTTAATTTAAGTAGGCGAATTTTAGAGCTAGCTAAAATAGACTGTAAGTGTTTATTTTTCGGCTTAATGCCTGGGTTACATATAATCATTTTCTGCAAGTATGGTGGCGACTTGATTGTGACTGGTTTGTGCTACTTCTCTTGCACTGATTAATTTTGTATCGATCGGCTCACAAAAAGTGAGCTCAACGGTACATGTGGGCAAACTGATTATTCTAAAAACATTAGATACAAATTTTTCATCGTCCTTAAAACACACTTGTTTATTTCTTGAGCCGTCTCTTTTTATGTATTTAATGGCGATGGCCTGAACAGTTGTATTGGTCTCAACAGCCGCCTGCATTAATTGTCGGTGGAACCTACCCAGCTTGACTCCATTGGTGGCTTTGCCTTCAGGAAATACGGCAATTGATCGCCCCTGGTTAAGCCTTTCTTCTATTTTTTCCAAAACCAATCGCCTAGATTCGTGTTTTCCTCGAGCAATAAACAATGTTTCTCCGCTTTTAATGGCCCACCCTAAAAACGGCCAACGTGAGATTTCTTCCTTGGCAACAAAACCTGCTAATTTATAACTATGAATAACGGGAATATCTAGCCAAGAAACATGATTGGCAACTATAAACACTGGCTTGGATTGAATATTTCCACGAATTTTTAGCTTTAATCCACAAATATAACAAAGAAGTTTTGACCAAAACTTAACCGCTTTCTTATTTAATGTTCTTTTGTTTAATTTTAGAGCAATTGCTATGACAAGTATCACCAAAGGAAATACCAAAAACAAGGCCAAGAGCAAGGCCACTAACCTAATAATAAATCTAATCGCAATCATCGTTTAGCTGGAATGACAGTGACAGTTAATCGGGACGTAGAGACCTGTTTAAAATCTTGGTTATGAATGTCTATTTGCCATACTTGGGTTAAGCGCCCCACATGTATGGCTGTTGCTTTAGCTGTTAGTGTTCCTGAATTTATCGCTTTTAAATGATTAATGTTTAGCTCTAAACCAACTGTCCTTTGTGTTTTTCCATCTACACACAACCAGCCTGCTATACTGGCAACTGTTTCAGCCAAAGAGGCTGTAGCTCCGCCATGAACGATGCCAAAAGGTTGCAAATGCTTTGACTTTACTGGCATTTCTGCTCTTAGCCAATTGTTCCCTCGAGATACAATTTTTATTTCAAGCATTTCTGCAAGCCCACCAACTCTGTGGTTATTGAGTTTGTTTAATGCAAAATGTTGTTTCCAAATTGATCTCATTTAATGGTACTTTTTATTGTTATACATGACCCAACCATAAGGATTATTGTCTTTTTTATGTGTCCAATGAACAACCCCTCCTTTGTCGTTCCATTCGTATTGTCCATTTACTGTAATGGTATCATTCTTTTTCACTGGAACCCTATCAGCAACATCAATATTGTGCGCCAATAATACTGTCATGTTGTTGTGTTCTAAAATTAATCTTTGGTGTCTAGAACCGTCATTATCATCACTCAGTATATTTATAACTTTTGCTTTAAATGTGACAAAAACACCTGAAGTCTTTGATTTATAAAGCATTTCTAGTGTTTTGTTTTGATTTAAAACCTCCTTATTTGAATCATAAGGACTTTCTATTGTATTGCTTTGGTTAGGTGAATCATTGTCATTTAAGTTAAAAACAACAAACAACATCAACAATATTGGTATAAACAGCTTAACTTTTTTATTATTAATCATCTATAAACCTGAAAATGGCTTAATTTAAGTTTTAACTAAACCACTCAGTAACACCGCCAACCAAGTTATTTACATTGGTATAACCTTTTTTGCGGTAAAACTCACACGCCCCTTGACTGCTATTTCCTACATGACAAACAAATACCAAAGGTGTGTCTTTTTCAAAGTCTTCAATTTCCTGCATATTGGGCTTATCTAATCTTTTTGATCCATCAATCGAGCGATTAAGAAAGTCTGATTCAGACCTAACGTCATATATATGATTGTATTGTCCTGATTCGATGCCTTTTTGCAAATCTGCTTTACTTAGTTGATTAACTTTTTTTGGCTCGTTTGGATTTTTTATAACCAAACCTGCACCATTTAAATCTTCTACCCAGTCAATTTCAATGCCATCGGCTCTTTTTGCAGTGCCTATGTCCATGTAAATTTTAATTTCTTCTATTTCAGATACAACTTCATAGCCTTTTGGTTCTTCTATTGAGAACCGGGTATTAAATTGTCCATCGATTGAAAGCATTAAAACACTTGAACCAATATTTTCAATGCCTGCTAGAATATTTTCTTTGGCTTTATCAGAAATAGTAATGCTGGCAATTTTTCTCTCAGGTTGGGGTAAGTTTAATAATGATTGTAACTCGCCTGTGTTAAACATCTCAGTGACAATATCATTGCCACCAACAAGTTCCTTGTTAATATATAACTGAGGGATTGTTGGCCAATTACCATATTCCTTTATCCCTTCTCTAATTTCTTGGTCTTCTAACACATTAAAATAGTCAAAATCATCACCTATAAGATCATGTAATATCTTAACTGTGTTGCTAGAGAACCCACACTGTGGGTGTTTTGGGTTGCCTTTCATAAATAGCACACAGGTGTTTTTACTGATTAGGCTTTCTATGGTTTGTTTAGTTTGCTCGTTCATTTTTTATACATCCAAATTAGTCGCATGTAATGCATTCTGTTCTATAAATTCTCGCCTTGGTTCAACAACATCTCCCATTAAAGTAGAGAACACTTCATCAGCACCTACGGCATCTTCAATCGTTACTTGTAATAATCTTCTGCTGTCTGGGTCCATTGTCGTATCCCAAAGTTGTTCTGGGTTCATTTCACCCAAGCCTTTAAATCTGCTGATTGTTAAGCCCTTTTTCGCCAATGTAAACAGTTGTTTCATGCCATCATCTAAGCTTTTGATAGCAAATTTTTTCTCACCTTTTTGAATATAGGAATCAGGAGAAATCAAATCTGCTGTTTGAAGACCTAATTCAGACATGGTTTTATAATTTGATGACAAGAAAAATATATCATTTAAACCAGTTTTATTGATTAAACCATTGGCTGTTTCAATAAAATCAATGCCATCAGATTGTTCTGCAGGAGTTACCTTCCATGATACACCTTCTTTAACTCCTTTATTTAAGTGCTTCTCAGATTCTGCACACCATTTCATAATTTCTGTTTCATTTGTTAGTAGCTCATTGTTAACCACTGGCATTTGTAACAATGTGTTTAATACCTTTCTGCTATAAATGATTGATAATTTCTTAATGACTGTTTCTACTTTTATGTGCTGTTTTACCAATTTTTCCAACCCAAGACCAACCAAAGGGGGAGCGTCTTTTTCATAAAAGAATTCTGTTTTTTCTAAAGCCCTGGCCAATAAATACTCATTCATCTCATCGTCGTCTTTTAAGTATTGCTCTTGTTTTCCATATTTCACTTTATACAAGGGTGGTTGACCTATATAAATGTGTCCTCTTTCAATTAACTCAGGGGTTTGTCTGTAGAAAAATGTTAACAATAAGGTCCTAATGTGTGATCCATCAACATCGGCATCGGTCATAATAATGACTTTGTGGTATCTTAATTTATCGGCATCAAAATCATCTTTACCTATACCACAACCCAGTGCTGTTATTAATGTACCTACTTCGGCTGACTGCAACATTTTATCAAAACGCGCTTTCTCTACATTTAGAATTTTACCTTTCAATGGCAATATGGCTTGTGATTTTCTGTTTCTGCCTTGTTTTGCTGATCCGCCAGCTGAGTCACCCTCTACTAGAAATATTTCTGAAAGAGCTGGGTCTTTTTCCTGACAATCGGCCAGTTTGCCTGGCAAACCTGCAATGTCTAACGCGCCTTTTCTTCTGGTCATTTCCCTGGCTTTTCTTGCCGCTTCTCTGGCACGTGAAGCGTCTATTACTTTTTCTGTTACAATTTTTGCTTCTACAGGATTTTCTAGGAAAAACTCACCAAGTTTTTCATTCACTGAGCTTTCAACAATGGATCTGATTTCTGATGATACTAACTTATCTTTTGTTTGTGAAGAAAACTTTGGATCAGGGGTTTTAACTGAAACAACTGCAATAAGCCCTTCCCTACAATCATCACCTGAAGCGGAAGACATGCCTTTTTTTGTATTGTTTCTGGCAAGATAGTTATTTACCGTTCTGGTTAGGGCTGCCCTAAAACCAGCCAAATGCGTACCCCCATCTTTCTGAGGTATATTATTTGTAAAACAGTATACGTTTTCTTGGTAAGAATCGGTCCATTGCATTGAGACTTCAATTGTTGTTCCTTCATTGTCTTCGCCAATAAAACTAATAACTGTTGGGTGTAATGGATTTTTTCTTCTACCAATGTGTTTTACAAAAGAAGATATGCCACCTTCATAAGCAAAGGTATCTGTCTTACCATCTCTTTCATCCGTTAATACTATTTTTACACCTGAATTAAGAAAGGACAATTCTCTTAATCTTTTTGCTAAAACATCATAATGAAATTCTACATCAGAAAAAATATCGCTAGATGGATAAAACTGTAATGTGGTTCCACTACTTTTTGTGTCTCCAATAACAGCAATCGGAGCTTTAGGTACCCCCATATTGTATTCTTGTTCGTATAATTTACCAGCTCTCTTAATTCTAAGAACTAACTTTGTTGATAAAGCATTAACAACTGATACGCCTACTCCGTGCAAACCACCAGAAACTTTATAAGAATTGTCATCAAATTTACCACCAGCATGCAATACCGTCATAATAACTTCGGCAGCAGAAACCCCTTCATCCTCGTGTATATCAACAGGAATACCGCGACCATTATCAGAAACACTAACCGAACCATCTGTATTTATTATTACTTGTATATCATCACAGTGACCAGCTAAGGCTTCATCGATAGAATTATCCAACACCTCAAATACCATGTGATGCAAACCGGTTCCATCATCTGTATCCCCAATATACATTCCTGGTCTTTTACGAACAGCATCAAGGCCTTTTAAAACCTTAATATTGGAAGAATCATAAGTTTCAGTCATCTTTAAAAATCTCTTAAAATATCAATCGCACATTATAACAGATTAATCATCACTCTAACAGCCTTTCTAGCCCTCAAACACCATCAAGTAGGCCAATCTATTAACAGAGATTAAATAGCCATTAAATGGACTTCTTTACAGTTTGGTTTATCTTAATGTTTCACGTGAAACATTTGTGCATCAGGGAAAACTTTAGTTATTTTTTTCTTTTGTACAGATGTGATAAAGATTTGAGTATGCTTATCTTTGAAAAATTGTGCCGCTTTAAAGAGTTTATCTTTATCAATTTCAGCATCAAAATCATCTAAACATAAAACAGGAGTTTTATTTGTGCTATTTAATACTAAATCAATGTAGGCCATATAAAAAGTTATTGATAATATTTTTTTTTGTCCGCGGGATAATGTTTGGGAGGCTTGGTGTTTACCAACAGAAATTTTAATGTCCATTTTTTGGGGGCCGTGTTGAAGTTGTCCATACCTTAAGTTTTTAGTCCTATCTCTATTTAATTGAGCTGCCAAGTTTACGTCTTCCGACCAACCTTTCTTGAACTCAATATTAAGATCTTTAATTTCTTCTTGCATGTATAAGGACAGTTGAATTATTTTGGGTTTAATTTCATTAAAGAACCCTTCTCTTATTTCATTCAATTGTTCTGAATATTGAATAAAAGTTTTTTCCCAAGGAGCTATTTCTTCTTTTGAGGCTTTAGATTTATATAACACATTTAATTGTTTAACGCATTTGTGAGTTTTTTTCCATAAAATTAAATAGTCATGTTTCACGTGGAACACCAACCAATCCAAAAAATTTCTTCTGTATAGAGGTCCAAAATCTACCAATCGGTAAACTTCTGGATCTATGGCTATAACAGGAAGTGTATTTGTTATATCGGATTGTTTCTTAATGGGATTGTTGTTTTTTTGGCCTTTCCACTTTCCTGACTTTTCTTTATTAATAGCAAACACATGAGGCTGAGAGTCATTTTCATCAGTGTTATTACATTCTAAATAAACAGTTAATGAGTTAGCATCAAAATTAATGAGGTTTTTAAAATTTCCTTTTCTAAAAGATTTTCCTGAAGATAAGAAATAAATGGCTTCTAATATACTGGTTTTCCCTGCACCATTTTGTCCATAAAATATATTTATTTTATTATCAAACTGTCTCTTATACACATCTGACGCTGCCGACGATCTACTCTGTGTAGAT
>CAJXVJ010000002.1 GCA_913061105.1 uncultured Alcanivoracaceae bacterium
CGAGATTTCTGCCTGTCTCGTGGGCTCGGAGATGTGTATAAGAGACAGTATTTAACCAGCTTTTTTGAAAAATAATAGTACAAACTAATAACAAACATAATAACCACAAAGGGAATAGCAGAAATGATGACTCCATCCCAACCGTAATTGAATAATACCCAACCTGCCATCAATGATGAAGCACCTTGGAAACTGAAGACGCTAAAATCGTTGACCGCTTGAACCTTATGTTTTTCATGGTCATGGTAACTGTGGTGCAACAATGAGGTTCCTGAAAAGAATAAAAAATTCCAGGCAATTCCCAAAATAATTAATGCCCACCAATAATGCAAGACTGAATGGCCTTGTGTGGCAATGACCAGAACCAAAGCAAACATTGCAGAACCAATCAGCAATATGTTTTTTATGCCGATTTTATTGCTTAACCAAGTGGTCAATAATGATGGCAGAAACATGGCGGCAATGTGAGATTGAATCACAAATTTAGTCGATTCTAATGAATGGCTGTGAATTTGGTGCATGCTCAATGGAGTAGATGTCATGATAAAACTCATCAGCCCATAACTCAAAGCTGCTGCCAATAATGCCACGATGAATATGGGCTGTTTTATGATAATCAATAAACTTCTTGCAGGTAGATTTTGTTCTTCAACTGACATCACAGGGTTTTTAAACCACAACATAATGACCATGGAGATAACACTGAGTGCTGCTAAACCAAAAAACGCACCTGCAAATCCAATTGTATTGGCAAATAAATTATTGCCCAGCATCGCCACTTCAGGACCAATGATGGCTGAAAAAATTCCTGCAAACATCAGAATGGACAAAGATTTGTTTACGTCTTTTTCGCTCACACTTTCAATCGCTGCAAATCTGAGTTGTTGAGAAAAAGCAGTGCTAAGACCAACCAGGAAGGCACCTATGCAAAACAACATAAAGGAATTATTTAATATGGCAAAACCTGACAATATTGCACCAAACAAAACATTCAAAAAACCCATAATACTGGCATTTCTACGGCCAAATTTTTTCGCTAACATGGCAGCTGGGATAGTAGCACTGGCAGTTCCTGCCACCATTAATCCCAATGGCAATGTTGATAAAGATGCATCATCCATCATTTGGCTGGAAACAATTGAGCCAATAAAAACCATAATGGGAGCGGATGATGATACCAATGGCCCTGCCAAAAACAGGACAGTGATGTTTTCTGATAAATTTGCAAACTTTCGAATTAATAGTGCAACAATAACAAACAAAGTCAGCACAATAACCACAGGCGTTAGAAAGCCAATTGTATTGATCATATAATTATTTCATGCGAGGCAATGTAACACCTTGCTGGCCTTGGTATTTGCCCTTTTTATCTTTGTAGGACACGGCACATTCTTCATCTGATTCGAAAAATAAAAATTGTGCCACACCTTCATTGGCATAAATTTTTGCAGGTAAGGGTGTGGTGTTTGAAAATTCTAAGGTTACGTGCCCTTCCCATTCAGGTTCCAGTGGGGTGACATTAACTATAATGCCACATCGGGCATAAGTAGATTTACCTAAACAAATGGTTAGTACATTGCGTGGAATTTTGATGTATTCTACCGTACGTGCCAAACAAAACGAATTGGGTGGAATAATACAAACATCGGATTTAATGTCCACAAAACTTTCTGGGTCGAAATTTTTAGGATCAACTATTGATGAATTGATATTGGTAAAAATCTTAAATTCATCTGCACAACGCACATCATAACCATAACTGGATGTACCGTATGAAATTCTTTTATTCACATCATCTGATGTGACTTGGCCTTCTTCGAAAGGGTTAATCATGCCATGCTCTAATGACATGCGGCGGATCCATTTGTCTGATTTTATGCTCATAAGTTATGTAATTGTAATGATGGGTTGTTTAAATTTAGGTTAACTGGCAACTTGGCCAATAATTGTGCGGTTTTTAAAGCAATCTTTAAACCAGTATCTGATACTTCTGAATTTGTTCCCCAAACATTTTCTGGGTGGCCTTCATCCATGTTTTGTCTGATATTAATATTCAATGGTAATTGACCCAATAAATTTGTGTCAAATTTTTTGAGCATTTTATCTGCTGCTCCTTGACCAAATATATGCGATTCATGCTGACAGTTTGGACACTGAAAAACACTCATGTTTTCGATAACTCCTAATACAGGTATGTCTACTTTTTTAAACATGGCAAAGGCTTTTTGTGCATCTATCATCGATATATCTTGTGGAGTTGTTACCACAACAGTTGCCGTTACTGGTACTTTTTGTACCATGGTTAATTGAATGTCACCTGTTCCTGGTGGTAAATCAATGAGTAAGTAATCAACATTGTCCCATCGGGTTTCACCGACCATTTGCATTAAGGCTTTTGTTATCATTGATCCACGCCAGATTGCTGGTGCTTCTTCATCAATCATATATCCAAGTGACATACTTTGAATACCATCGGCATTAACTGGAGTGAAACTCTTATTATCAGGCGATCCTGGCTTGCCATAATCACCTAACATTCTTGGCATGCTGGGTCCATAAATATCAGCATCCAATATGGCCACACTAGCGCCTAATTTTTGTAATGTCTTGGCCAACATGACTGTCACAGTGGATTTGCCAACACCACCTTTTCCTGAAGCCACTGCAATAATATTTTTAACGCCTTTTATGGGCTCAATTCCTTTCTTGTTTTTATGGGTTTTAATAACACTGTTTATTTTTAAATTGTCAATACCTACAATGTCTTGAATTGATTGAGTGATTTCGTTTTCAAATCCTTCAAAAGGAAACCTGAGTTTTACATTGTGTGGTGCATCATCTTTTGCTTCAACAACAGATTGATAGGATAATCCTGTTAGTGGGTTTGTTATGCCTTCAATGCTTTGTTTTAATTCACTGCTCATTATTTAATACTCTTGATAGTAATGCTTGTGTAGATTTGTCTAAGTTCATTGTGTCAATACTGTTATTTTGCATGTGATCGAAAATATCCCTTGCGACTTTTTTTCCTAATTCAACGCCTGGCTGATCAAAGCAGTTAATATTCCATATCACTGATTGAACAAACACCATGTGTTCATATAAAGCCAATAATTGGCCCAGCGATGATGGGGTCAGATTGTTCATTAGAAAGGTGGTACTGGGACGGTTACCAGGACAATGGTTGCTTACTTCGCCATCAGTACTACCCGCCATTAGTGCTGCCGATTGTGCCAACATGTTAATCAAAAGAAAATCCTGATTGTCGTCTTGTTTTTCCAAGACACCGATAAAATCAATTGGCAATATATCTTTGCCTTGATGAAATGCTTGAAAAAAAGCATGCTGAGACAATTGCCCATGGTCGCCAAATATCCAGGGTGATGTTGAACATTTCATGGCCTCAGCATTCACATCAATCATTTTTCCATTGCTTTCCATCATTAGTTGTTGCAGCCATGCAGGAAAGTTCTTCAAACGCATGTCATACGGTATAGCAGCATATGCAGGTAATTGCATAAAATTTCTGTACCAAACAGATATCATTGCCATGATGACTGGTAGGTTTTTATCTAAATCAGTCAATTCAAAATGTAAATCAATTTTCTCTGCGCCTGATAAAAACTCTAAAAACCTCTCTTTCCCGATTGCCATTAATACGGGAAAACCAATAGAAGACCAAACAGAAAATCGTCCCCCAGTGGCAGCATCAAACGGCATGATATGTGATTCTGGTATATTTAAATCAGCTGCTTTTTCCAAATTGGCAGTTGCAGCAACAAATGATTGATTGGTTGGCGTTGGTTGATAACCTTCTAAATCATTTAAAATTTTCAATACTGTTTCTGTATTGCGTGCTGTTTCAATGGTGCCTAAACTTTTAGAACCCACACAAAAAAGTGTAGAAGTGATATCAGCAGCTTGGAGAATTGAACGCATTACAACTGAATCAACGCTTGGATAAAACAACACTTTAATGTCGTTATTGGTTTGTAACTCACTCAAGGCTTCAACAGCCAATTTTGGCCCAAGAAATGAACCTCCTATACCTATGTTGACTACGGTGGTTATTTTTTTTCCAAATGCAGAAAGCCATTGTCCTGATTGATAATTATCAGCCACCTTAAACATTTTGTTTCGGTCTGCCATAATATCATTTCTGCTGTTTAATTTTCTTTGAACCGTGTGTGTGGCTGCTTTATTCTCAGAAAAATTAAGCACTTCTCCAGCAAATAAAGCTTTTATTTTATCTTTAAGCTGAGCGGTTTTAGACAAATGTATCAGGTTTGATAACACCTCTTGATTTATCCAGTTTTTTGAAAAATCAACTAAAATGTCTCCTGCTTTAAAACACAAGTTATTGTGCCTATCAACCTCATGCTCAAACAAAAACTGTAAATCTGTCAGTTTTGGATCTTGTGCATCAAGTTGTAATTTTTCCCAATGTTTAATAAAGCGTTGGTTCATTTATGCGGTATATGAGTTGAGTTTATATTAAGAACAAGCATTGTATGCAATCGTTGATTGTAGGTCAATTATATCAATCAAATCCCAATATAGAATCACATTTGATGACAGATATGAACATATCAGAATCGATAAATCATAAACAAAAAAAAACCCATCCAATCCTGGATGGGTTAAGTAAGCTATATTTTGTTATTTGCCCTGCATATGTTTTGTAGATGGAAATGAAAAGTAACCTGCTTCAAAACTTGTGACCATATTAACAACAAACCAGTGTTTAGGCAAATTATGTTTTACTTTTAACACTATTTACGTTGATTTTGTAGCATAAATGCGACTTTTTTGTTGTTTGTTGCATTTTTACAACACATATTTTTTTAAAACTTCATTCCTTATCGCTTCATTATCAATAAAATTTTCTAGTTTGCCTAGTTCCGGAAGTGACATTTTGGGATTTAATTCATGTAATGGAGCCAAAACAAAGCTTCTTTCTACAATATGGGGATGAGGGATTTTCAAATGTGGTTTATCTATCACCTGATTGTTATAAGTTAATATATCTATATCTATGATACGTGGCCCCCATTTTTCTTTTCTCAGTCGACCCATATTAACTTCAATTTGTTGGAAAGATTGTAATAATTCTTCAGGGGTTATTTCACAGCGTATTTCTATGACTGTATTTACAAAATCATTTTGGTCTGTCTTACCCCAAGCTTTGCTTAAATAAAAGCTGGCAGATTGAATGAGTTGTACACTTTCAATGGCTGCAATTAATTGTATGGCTTTGATAATGTTTTGATTGCTGTCACCCATATTGCTACCTAAGCCAATGTAACTTAAATTAGACATGGGTTTTAGTGTGCTTTTTTTTTGGGAGGTTTTTTGGATGGCTTTTTATTTGGAAACACCATGTCTCTTTGTTTGTTTTTAGACAAGGTTTGTATGTTTGTCCACCAATCGCCCAATTCTTTAATTTCAATACTTTCGTGTTTACGCAACAATAAAAAATCATAAGCCGCTCTGAACCTTTGATGATCTAAGGTGAAGAATACTTTCTTGCCACGGGTAAAGTTAAAACGGTTTTGCAATAACCAAATATTGCGAATACCTATTTGAATGATTTTGGGTATGGCCAATTGCTTTCTTGATATAGCAAAAACTTCATTGGCAGCTTTATTCATGGCTTCGTATTGATTACTGCCTTTTTGTTGTAATTTTTTGGATTTTTCTAGCGCCAAAGGCCACAGAAAACAGGCGAATAAAAAGATAGGTGTGACACTTTTATTTTGTTTGATTCTACTGTCAGTGCTTTTCAGGGCATTGTGTATGAGAGTCACATTGTTTTTATGACCATTGATGGCTTTAATTGCTTGAGGAAAAATGTGTTTAAATAGATTTAATTCATTCATTAATTCAAAAGCTTTAAAGGCATTACCACAATGAAACAGTTTAACCAATTCGTCAAACAAACGTGCTACAGATACTGTTTCAATGGTATTGTGATAGTTTTGAATGGCCTGACACAAATCATCAGTCATTATTAAACCCAGTTTTGCTTGAAACCTGATGGCCCTAATCATGCGAACTGGATCTTCAACAATCCTTTTAGGTGCCTCTCCTATAAACTGAAGCTTGTTTTTATTTATGTCATCAAAACCACCGCAAAAATCCAAGACATTGTTATTTTCTATGTCAAAATACAAGGCATTACAGGTAAAATCCCTGCGTATCGCATCCTGATCAATTTCACCAAAGACATTGTCTCTTAAAATATGGCCTTTATTGATTACTCGGTCGCCTTCTTGGGCTACGCCCCTGAAAGTTGCTACCTCATACATTTCACGATTGTGGTATACGTGCGCCAATCGAAACCTTCGGCCAATTAAACGGCATTTGTTTTGAAAGATATTTTTAATTTGTTCTGGGGTTGCATCAGTAGCAATATCAAAATCTTTGGGGTGCTGGCCTAACAATAAATCTCTAACTGCACCACCAACAATATACGCCTTATAATTGTGGTCTAACAATTTAGTCATTATTGCACGGGCAGAAGGAAAAATATCTTCGCAGCTAATACCGTGCTGTGATTGGTTATATGTCTGAAGATTACTAATTGTCAATTTTTGTTTAAACTCTTTACTTGAATTACTTTACCCTAAACAATTATAAGGCGATAATATCGCACTTTATTGAATGAGCTGTTAAAATTAACGCAAGTTTAACATTTCTAAACATGAATAGGAGAAATAAATGACATTTGTGGTCACTGAAGCCTGTATAAAATGCAAATATACTGACTGCGTAGAAGTTTGCCCTGTGGATTGTTTCCACGTTGGCCCAAACTTTTTAGTTATCGATCCAGACGAGTGTATTGATTGTACATTGTGCGAACCTGAATGTCCTATTGAAGCCATTTATCCAGAGGATGATTTGCCTGAAGGACAAGAGAAATTTATTCAGATTAATGCTGATTTATCTGCAAAATGGCCAGTTATTACTGAAATGGTTGATGCACCAGAAGATGCCGAACAATGGGAAGATGTTGTCGACAAGCTGCATTTATTAGAAGAGTAATTAGAAAGAAGAATTGGGCTGGTTTAAAAACTCCAGTTCCTGTTCTGTAGAAATCCTGCCCAATATTTCATTTCTGTGTGGGTAACGTCCAAATTTATCGATAATGGCTTTGTGCTTTAATTCAAATTCTTTGTTACCTAAAACTTCAGGTTCTGAAAACAACTTTTCTGCAATTTTGTGAATGCTTTTTGATTCACTGTGCATAAAAGGCATATAAAGAAAACTTATTTGCTTGCCTTTCAATGATTTTTGAGCCTCGCTTTCAATGGCAGTTTGTGCCAAGCACAATGCCAAAGCATCACTGGCAAAAGATTCTGGTTCGCCTCTAAACATATTGCGTGAAAATTGATCCAGCACGATAATCTCTGCCAATCGACCTAGGGGCGTTGTTCTCCATTGATACAATTCACCTTGCATGGCTTGTTGATGGGTACTCAAAAACCTGTCACGAATCATGGCATCAAAAGCTTCATCTTTAATCCACCAGTTTTTAGGCTCTATTTCTTCAAACCAAAATTGAATAATGTCATTCGATTTAACCATTTTTTATCATTTCACTGACTTTTTCTGCAATCATTATGGTAGGTGCATTGGTGTTGCCTGATACTAAATGAGGCATGATTGATGCATCGATGACACGCAGGTTTTTAACTCCATGGACTTTCAAGTGATCATCCACTACTGCACTTTCATCATGGCCCATTTTACATGTGCCTACTGGATGATAGATTGATTCTGCTTTATTGCGAATAAAGGCCTCAATTTCAGCATCAGATTGTACTTTTTCACCAGGGAAAATTTCACTGTCTCTGAATTCATCAAAGGCCGTATTTGAGAATATTTCTCTCTGTATCTCAAAACCTTTTTTCATTTGCGCCAAGTCATTGGGTTCAGATAAGTAGTTGGCAAATATTTTTATTGGCTGCATGGGGTCATTGGAGGACAACTGTAAATGTCCTCTGGACTCTGGGCGCAAGTAACACATGTGTAATGTATAGCCATTGCCTTCTATTCTATTTCTGCCATGGTCATCTAATATGGCTGGTACAAAATGAAATTGTAGATCGGGCCATTGCCCTTGGGTACCTGCAGTAGAAGGATTGATATCTAAAAACCCCCCAGATTCAGCTACGTTTGATGTCCCTGGCCCTTCTTTAAACAAATAATACTGTAAACCTGTTTTAATTTCACTGATTTTGTCATAGGTAATATTTTGATTACAAGCTTGAACCAAGCAGATATCTAAATGGTCTTGTAAATTTTTTCCAACGCCTTTTAAATCATGCTTGACCTTAATATTATGCGATTCTAAATCCTGTGCATCACCTATGCCCGATAACATCAATAAATGCGGTGAATTTAAAGCGCCGCCACTTAATAACACCTCTTTATTAGCATAAACTTTATTTAGCTTTCCTGATTTAATTACTTCAACACCTTGAGCCTGATTGTTTTCAATCATAACTTTCTGGCAATAACTTTTTGTCCAAATTGTTAAGTTGTCTCTCCCTTTAACAGGGCTTAAATAGGCTTGTGCTGATGAATTACGACTGCCATTGTTTTGTGTCACTTGATACTGGCCAAAACCTTGTTGCTTTGCACCATTGAAATCATCCGTTTGATCATATCCTTGTTGCACACAGGCTTTTAAAAATGTATCTGTAAGTGTGTTGTGGTGTTTTAAATCGCTGACAAACAATGGACCACTGTTGCCATGAAACTCATTGTTGATGCGTTGGTTGTTTTCACTTTTTATAAAATACGGCAAAACATCGTCATATGACCAGCCTTTGTTGCCCAATGATGCCCACAAATCATAATCCAACTTGTGTCCACGGCAATAACACATGGCATTGATTGAACTTGAACCACCCAATACCTTGCCTCTGGGCCAATACAATTTGCGGTTGTTTAATTGTGCTTCAGGTTCGGTGTTGTAATTCCAGTTCAGAGATTTAACATTCACCAATTTAGCTAAACCTGCAGGCATGTGTATAAACGGATGCCAATCCTTACTGCCTGCTTCAACCAATAATACGGTACATTCAGGATTTTCAGACAATCTATTAGCCAATACACATCCAGCTGAACCTGCACCAACGATTATGTAATCAAATGTATATTTTTGCATTCAAATAGTTACAATTAAAGGACCACCATTCTATTGCGTATGGTAGATGAATGCAAGCACCATGAACCCTACAACAGATTACTTGTTTTCAGAGTGGTTTCTGGGTTTAGAAAACAGCGCAATAGGGACATCATATCTTACCCAATTATCATTATTCATTTGATCATCAGGATAAAAGATATCCATACTCAAGTTGCCAGCTTGTACAAAAGAACCTAACTGCTGTTAAAACATTATACTAATATGTAATCCGTTAACAAAATGTTAAAGACAAAAGAATTTTGTAGATGTCTCAGTGGTCATTTTTTTAAATGAATTTAACTCTTCATTTCTTAATTGTGCAATCACTTGGGCTATGTGTGGTAAATGCTTGGGTTCGTTTCTGCGGGTTTTTAATTTTAAATCGCGGGGAATTAAATAAGGTGAATCGGTTTCAATCATCAAACGGTCACCAGGAATATTAGCCACCAACTCACGTAAATGCAAACCGCGCCTTTCATCACAGACCCAACCTGTAATGCCAATGTGACAATCTAAATCAATGTAATCAAACAGGGCTTGTTTTGAATCGGTAAAACAATGCACAACTAAATTTGATAATTGATCTCGGTGTTCTTTGATAATGGGGTAAAAATCTTTGTGTGCATCTCGCTGGTGTAAGAACAAAGGCATTTTAGTTTCTATGGCCAGTTTAATGTGTTGCTCAAATGAAAATACCTGGGCTTCGCGGGGAGAAATATCACGAAAATAATCCAAGCCAGTTTCGCCAATGGCAACCACTTTATTGTGTTTAATCAATTCAAGAATCAAATCTTCAGTTTCACCGGTATAGTCTACAGCATGGTGCGGATGAATGCCCACAGTTGAGAATAGTTGATCTGGATATTCCTGTGTTAATTCAAAGGCTTGACGAGAACAAGTCATATTAGAACCAGTCACAATCATGGCCTCAACACCGCTTTCTACAGCCGCCTGAATGACCTCCGACCGGTCTTTGTTAAAACTCTCATGGGTTAAATTTGCACCAATATCTATCATTTGTTCATTATTTATTCAGCAAAAATGGCATAATATACCAATAACTTATTAATACGGAGAAAAAACATGCGTTTTTTTCATAAAATTCTTTTAGCATTGACATTAATGATGGCTTCACAGGCCAAAGCCTTTACGCCTGAATCTGGATTTTGGTGGAACCCAAATGAACCCGGATCAGGTTATACCATAGAGATTCAAGACAACTTTCTTTTTATTATTGCTTATGTTTATGATGATTTAGGCAATCCAATTTGGTATACCGCTGCACAAACAATGGAAGGAAATGCAATATTTGATAGCGAATTAGATTATACCTATAATGGCCCTTGTATAGATTGTAATTACACACAGCCCATCACTATTGAAGGTGAGAGGGGCCCAATTACCATTACGTTTATATCTGAATCCACAGCCGAATTACAATTTCAAGGTGCGGTTAAAAACATTCAAAGGTTTAATTTTATTTTGGGCGATGAATTAAACAAGATGCGTGGTGAATGGCAAATCGTTATCGACCAATCAAATTTAGTTAGTGGTTATCCGTATTTTGCTGATGCCTTGATATTTGATGATGCGGGTTATGATTCAGATATTGATTTAGATGTGGTTATTGGATGTCGATCTGAATCTACCTACTTTTACTACTATTGTACTGATGATGCCTATGATAATAGTGTTTATGCCTATTATGATGCCGATGATGATTTGTTGTATGCTGTCGTAGAACATGATAGCAATAATTTTTTAACTTATAAAGTTAGAGTTGGCTTACAGCAATTTGATGGTGATGCCTATTTTTATCAAAGGGGTACAACTCCAAATTTTAATGTAGAAGGATTCTTGGTTAGAGGCTTTCGCACTGCCAGTCGAACATTTACTGAAACAGGCACAGGTCCTTCAAGAGCTGCTCCTACAAAAGACGATGGCGGTTTTAAATCGGCACAAGCCATACCATTGGCTTATACTAAAACACTCAGCCAAGAAGAATATGCACAACTTGAGAATAAAAAACAAAACCAAATTGTGAAACAGTTAGAATTGTTTTTAGAAATGAATAAAAAACTTAAAGCTCTAAAATAAACAACTTACTCAAAAAAAAACAGCTTGGACAATCCAAGCTGTTTTTATTGCCATTAATACACAATGGCTATTAAATTGATAATATCATTAGAAATATTTTAAATTGGCACTATCGAAATCTACTATTTGCAATAGGCTTATCTGTTCCTAATGCGCCTTGTGGAAATATTTCAAGAGGCACAGCATAACCAAATTGACTCTGAAAGATAATAAAGCGGTTTCCATGGCCATCAGAATTTGAACGCCAATAACCTATGTCATCTTTGCCATCTCCATCATAATCACCAGTGACAAAAACATCACTGTCATCCATATTAATCAACGCATCAATAGTAGGTGAACCGCCATCCCAATCTTCCGCATGTAAAATTGTGGCGTTATTGAACGGATCAATGAGTGAACTTAATCCTGCATTACCATTGTCAAAAAATACACCAGGAACTTGTAAACGGGCTGTACTGGTGCTTTCATGCCTTATTGAGCCAAGAATACCAATAAACCCTGTATAAACAGTCTCTTGAAATTGACCGTTGACATTCAAATCTGTCACAAGCAAGAAATCTGCAAATCCGTCACCATCATGATCAAAACCTCCTGCTGGTTGAAAATCACTGGTTATGCCCACTTTGGTATTAAATTGCACCACTGGGGTATTTGAATTATAATTCAAAATTATAAAACGAGCGACTTCTGCCGAGTCTTTATTGCTTACAAAAAACGCCAATTCATCCATTCCGTCGCCATTATAATCCCCAAATTGTGGATCAATACTTAAATCAGTATTAGAACTCTCTTCAAAAAATAGCGGTACATCATTGGGTCGGCTTGATCTTCTAATCAAATACTTAATTGAATTTGCATTATCGACGTCTAATTCAATCGCAATATCATCGATACCATCGCCGTCAAAATCACCACCACTGGATGGTTTTGCTGTGCTACCAAAAGTTGGCATATTGACAATGGTTTCTTCTCCCTGGACCGTGGCATCATTTTCTTTAATCAAGTGGGTTAGATAGGATGCTCCACCAATTTCCGTGGGATAGGTTAACACATAGTCACTTAATCCTGTCCCAGTAAAATCAAATTGAGCTTTCTTGCAATTTCCTTTCATATATGATGCTTGAAACGCTAAAGGTTGGGCACTTTTCAACTCAAAATCAGAATTGAATATCACATCATTCGATAATTCTGGTCCTTGCCTGACAATCAATTCAACTTTTTCAATGACACCTGTATCTCCTGCCAAGTGGTCACTGACTGATAGCGTCCATATTCCATTGGCTTGTTCTGGTGTTAATCCTGCAAAAGCCCCATTTAATAATGTATTACAACCTCCATTGCGGCTGTAATCGTTGCCACGGGTGCTGGTTCTATAACCACCAGATGGTAATGTTGATCCGATAGCTTGCAATGATCCTTGCCACCAATCTAATTCACTGTGGTCATTAAATAAATAAGTTCCAAACAGTATTGAATTGCCTCCAGGTGGATTAACACTGTTCACTCCTGTTCTGGCAAATATTACCAGCTTAGCTAAACCATCAGGCGATTTTAATACCATATCCACATCTCCAATCCATGTGTGACTCATGGTGATTGAGATATCCAAATCTTCAATATTACCAGATATCAGTTGTTCCATATCTAATGGAATTTCAATTCCAACAGGGTTGTTATCAGGAATGGGTAATGAGACTGGAAAAGATTTGGTGATTAAATTGACATCATTAAAAACATAAGCTGCCCCTGATTCTGGTTTGTTGTTATTATCAACAATTCCATCTAGATTTGTCACCCCTGTCAAATCACTGTCTTCATGGTGGGCACCAACAGCAATATAATCACCAGATACTCCCACACCAATAGAAAATTCATCTCCGGCTTCGGCTTCGGCTGCCTTCAAATAACCTTGTTCACTCCAAGTAGAACCATTTTTATGAAAAACAAAGGCCGCTCCGGAATCTATTTCATCATTATCAAACCTAATAGCACTACTGTCTTCACCAACTGCAGCGATAACTGCTATATTTCCAGAAATCGCTACACTACTACCAAAATCATCTCGTATATCTGTCTCGGAGGCTTTGACATAAGCTTGTTGAAACCAGAATGAATTGCCACCAGTAGAATTGCGTTTAAAGATATAAGCAGCCCCTGAATCTGTTAGGCCGTTATTATTTTGATCACCATTAATTACTGTCGCATTACTGTCTTCACCAATGGCACCAACAACAATGGTGTCTCCTGAAATTGCCACATCAAATCCAAATAAATCGGTGGCTTCGGTATTTGATGCTTTGATAAAGTGAGTTTGTGGCCAATTACCACCCGTTTTAGTAAAAACATAAGCGGCTCCAGAACTTATGGCATTGTCGTTAAATCCATCACCGCTATTTACACCAACAAAATCTGAGCTTTCACCATACGCACCCACAACAATGGTGTCTCCTGAAATGGCTACTGAGTATCCAAATCTATCATCTTCGCCAAAATTTATCGCTTTTAATTGGGTATCATAGACCCAATTAGAACCACTTTTTTTATAAATATGAGCGGCGCCCGAAGAGTTCAATTGATTAGCCTGATGCGGAACGCCGACTACAACTGTATCTCCTGAAACAGCCACATCATGACCAAATTCTCCTCCTGGTGTTTCAAATAAATTTTTTAAATAAGCTTCTTGTATCCAATTGCCGTTTAATCGAATAAAAACATAGGCCGCACCAGAATCTGGACTGCCATCGTTTCCACTGCCTGAATTAACCGTAGTGGAATCACTGTCTTCATAGGGCGCACCCACAACAATAGTATTTCCTGAAATACTTACCGAAGCTCCAAAACCATCAAACAACCCTTCGTTGGAGGCTTTCAGGATAGCTTGTTGACTCCATCCATTATTGTCTCGCACAAAAACATAAGCCGCTCCACCATCTGATTGATTAGGAGCCCCAACTACCATCGTATCACCAGATATTGCCACGTCTCTTCCGAACTGATCATTTGCAGTTACGGCATCTGCTTTGATGTAAGCATGTTGTACATAACTGGAGTCAACAACATTGCCTGATTTTGAATAATCATCAATTTGATTTTCGATGGATCCCCAATCTTTAGACGATAGCCCAAATGGACCTTTTTCTATTGTTGGTTCAATGGCATATGTGCTTGTACATGTCAGTACTAAAATTAAAAACATTCTGAACTGGTTATTCATAATTTACTCTAAAAATAAGTGTCTTATTTAGAGTATGCGTATTATCTGAATTATCATGGACATTTAAATTTAAAATTTGTAATTGAGTTAGAAATTGAAACTGCCGAATTAATTCAATTCTTTGAATAACCACAACCGAGAAACAGACCAGTCACGTTGAACTGTTTTACTTGAAACAGATAAAATTTCTGCGATTTCTTCATTATTTAGCCCGCCAAAAAACCGCAAAGTCACAATTTCTGCTTGTCTTGGGTTGAGTGCCTCAAGTTTTATTAAGGCTTGTTCAAGTCCATCTAAATCTATTGCTTGTTTAAAGCCTGATTGTATGTCTTCCTTAAGGGTTAATAATGTTTGATTGTTACCGCGTTTATCGGCATTGTCTTTTCTAAATTTATCCACCAAAACTCGCCGCATGGTTCGAGCGGCCATTGAAAAAAAGTGGGTGCGGTTTTTCCAATCAACGGAATTGGCATCTATCAATCTAAGATAAGCCTCAGATACCAGTTCAGTACACTGTATGCTGTTTTTTTTATTTCTGTTAAGTTGCGCTGTAGCCAGTTCTCGAAGTTGTTGATAAACCTCTTCAATGAGTTGATCCAATGCCGCTTGATCGCCTTCTTGCCAGCGATTTAATAAAACCGTGACTTGAACTTTAGTTTTCATCGTTTTGTTTTAGATTGTTTTTTTGAGCTTCTTCAAATCCTCTGAGTATGGCATAGTAGCGATTTTTATCTTGTAAATCAATGTTCTTACTTTGTAAGAAATCAGCGGCTTCTCGTGCTTTCTCAAGTTTTCCAAGGTACATACTGGCTATGAGTAAATGTTGGATATACAACACATCTTTGCTGTATTGTGTAATCGGAAGAATAATATCATAGGCTTCTTGGAACACCACTTTGCTTTTTTCAAATTCATCATTTGACCAAAACAAATAGGCTTTGGTAAATAATGCTCGTACCAAATTGTTCTGAGTACTGATGTTTGATGCATCCCACTTAAGCAAACTCCTTTGTTGCTCAATGGCTTTGTTGCCCATTGATAAAGATTTATCATAATCACCAAGCACACGATAAATATCAGCCAGTAATCCCAAAACATTGGCATAATTAATTTTCGCCTCATAGTCATTTGGGTTTTCAACCAGTAATTCTTGATCGTACTGTTTTGATAACAAACAAGTATCAAGTGTTTCTGCATTAATGCCATTGACAAATTTCAAACCACATATTTCAAATTGAATACTGGCCAAAACTTCTAATAATTCAGGCACTTCATCGATGATGCTGATGGTTTTTTGATGCGCCATATCCAGTAATTGCTCAGCTTTTTCAAATTCTCTTTTCTCAAGGTAACTGTTGGCAGTTAAATAGATCGACTTAAGATACAGCGACCAACGTTTTTCTTCATTGACTTGGTTCATGTTCAATGGAGTATCATTTTGTTGATTGACCAATTTTTCACCCAAATGCATAGTGGATGTGGTCACTTTAATTGACTCATCAAAATCTCCCATATATCGATACAAATCGCCCAAAGCAATCTGAGTGATGCCCAATCTGTAATTTAACAAGGGGTTGTTCGGGTCTTTTTGTTGTATTTCTTTTAGCGATTCATAAGCTTGTTCAAGCAATTTTATGCTTTGTTTTTCCTCACCTTTGTCTTTTAAAACTTGTGCCACATAAACCATTGCTATTACAGATTGACCTTGCGAGTCTTGAATGAGTTCTGGTGATAGGTTGTTATAATATGACAGAGCTTGATTCGCCACTGATTCCAATAACTCAATCTTCCCCAATTCTTGCAATCCTGAATGTAAGTCATCCAGCATAAAACTGATTAATTTTTCCGCATCAGACCTGGCTGCCAGAGCATGGTTGCGCTCTAATTGCAGGTCTGTTGTATATTTCCAAGCAGCCAATAAAATTAAAAGGGTAATGGTCATAGCCATGGCCCACAATACATGGCGTTTTGTTCGGCTTTGTAATTGTTTAATCCTTTCTTGTACAGCACGTGCTGTAGGCCTTTTATTGGCATCGGCTGATAACAATTGTTTTAATAGGTTTGTTTCTGTTCTCGGTAAATTTTTGGGAACTTCAAACTGAGCTTGTTTAGACTTTTCCATTAACTCAACATTGGATGCGATTTTTGAAAATGGCATCTGATTGGTTAACAACTCACTTAATATTAATCCAAAACTCCATAAATCTGTGGCCGTGTTAGACTTTTCGCCTCTGGCTTGCTCTGGAGACATGTATCCTGGTGTGCCAGAAACTTGGGTTAATTTTGGATCAGCTTTAGTATTGGGTTGTGCCCCTTCAATACCTGAACGGGCAAGACCAAAATCTAAAATTTTAACCGTGCCATCATCTGTCATCATGATATTATCAGGCTTTAAGTCTCTATGAACAATGCCACGTTCATGAGCAACAGTCAAGGCAGAAATAATTTGATGTGCTACTTCAATGGGGTTGTTTAAATTATCATCATCAAGAATTTGTCTCAGAGTTTTTCCTTGTATTAATTCTAAGACCAATACATCTTTCTGATCATCAACAAAAAAATCATAGACTTGACAGATGTTAGGGTGATGCAAACTGGATAAAACTTGTGCTTCGTTTAAAAATTCAGCACGGCGTGTCTCTGACATTTGCAATTGACTGTTCATGACCTTAATCGCGACTTTACGTTTAAGTACCTGATCAACACCTGCATAAACTTGGCCCATTCCACCACGAGCAATCAATCCATCAATTTTAATGCGGCCAATTTTGCCCTTTATGACTTCTTCTTTATCTTCATGCTGAGGAAATTCAATAGGGGTTTGATCTAGAAAAGAATCTTCAACATCCAAATTGAGTAATTCTTGAACATCTGCTCGCAATGACACATCATCAGCACACAACTGATTTAACAAATCTCCTGCCTGGTCTTTTGGAGCTTCTAGAACCTCAGCAACAATGTCACTGACTAATTTATAACGTTCAGGATTCACAATTCACTATCTTGTCTGACTTTGTATGAGATATTTAATGTTATCATAATCATGTTATCAACAGTAAATATAATGTCCCTACAAATCTTTGTATAAATAGTTTTTGCCTTTTGGGTGGTTTTTAAACCGGCGGTGAACCCATAGGTATTGTTCTGGATGTGTTCTGATCTGTTGTTCAAACAGTTGGTTCATTTTGGTTAAACTGGCTTGAATGTCTTTGTCTTGAAAGTAATCTAGAGGCTTATGAAAGTGTATTTTCCAACAGGTTTTGCCTTCTGCATTTTTTTCACGAAAACCGAACCATGGTATGACTGGGGTTTTACTGACTTGTGCCAATCGCACTGGGCCAATGACTGTGGCAGCCGGCTGTTTAAAAAAATCAATGTATTCGCACTGATAAGAAAAGTTCTGATCTGGAATATAATAGACAGGATTGTTGCCTTTCAATGATTTAAGCACAGATTTAATGTCTTTCTTATCGATGGTTTTTTCACAATGGGAACGCCTTGCTTTATCTATGTGTTTTTCAAAAACCTTATTATTGTGTTGTCTTGCCAACATGTGGCCTTTTTTTTCTATGGCATCATTTATGCCTCTGATAGTGATTTCTATCGGGTGTAAATGGCACCCCAATAATAAACAGCCTTTATTTCCAGATAAAGCCTTGTGTAAGTTTTCTAGCCCAGAAAATTCAAATCGGTTGGCTAGCTTTTCTTTTTTGGACCAAAAGGCCACCATCATTTCAGCAAACCCAATGCCAGTTGATACTAAGTTCTTTTTAAGCAATACTTTTTGCTCGGTTGCTGACATCTCAGGGAAGCACAATTCAATATTTCTCGCAGCAATTTTTTTTCTTTTATTGGGAATAATCCATGTTAAGAAGCCTAAAGTTCCACCACCTTTTAAAACAACTGCCAAAGGTAACTTAACAAACAAGCGTGCCAAACCAATAAGAAAGTCTGTTTTTATTTTCTGGAAATTCAAAACTTAGCCTTTGTTATTGCGTTGAATTTCATAAAGTTTTGCGTATTTTAAATAAGCATAACGGCTATTAAGGCTCGCATTGATTAAACCCGCCCATCCATTAAATATTTGTCTGCGAAACAAATACTGTTTGATAAAATAAAACGGCGGATAAATAATTAGTTTTAAAGGGGAAACCCTCACTCCTTTCTGGTATTTTTGTTCTGCGGATTTTTGAGAATAAGCATTGATCTTTTCAATTTTTTTGGAGATAGATGTTTCTCCAAAATGGTTGATTACCGCATTTAACTGAGATATTGGGCCGTTTGATTTAATTGATTCATGAATCAAATCTTTACTGACGTGAGCCTTAGATTTATCAAATAAGCGCACAAACCTGTTATTCCTAACCCATTTGTGTGACCATTGCCAAAAAACCCATTCACGCCTGGGCATGTCATAGGCATCGGCTTTTGGTGTGCTTTTTTTCCAATTTGATAACACCGATTCAGATGCTTGCGAAAGAAACTCATCAGAGTCCAACAACAATACCCAATCATTGTTAGCCAAGTCTATTGCGTCTTGTTTTTGTTGTGAGTAACCTTTAAATTTTTGTTGGTGGATGACACAATTGTAATGTTTTAACACTTCAACAGTCTTATCTGTGCTGAAACTATCTAGGGCAATTATTTCATCGACAAACTGCAGGCTTTGCAAACATTTTTCAATGGTTTCTTGGTTGTTAAAACAAGTTATTACAGCTGATATTTTAATCATCGCTTTGACTCACAACAATAAGACCTGCTCCACAAAACCAAATACAAATTGACCAGAATGAAGCGAAAATTGAATAGGTACTGACGATGGGCAAAAAGGCACTGGCAATGGCAATGATATAAGCCCAAGAATAATCACCATTGTAATGAGTACGTATAAATTTGATTAGTTTTACTATGGCAAAAATAAACAACAATAATCCGATGATACCTGTATCGGATAAAACTTCTAAAAACCAGTGATGGGCATGCATCCCTACTCCATCATTTTTTTGCCAGACATCATCTTCACTGGCAAACTGAGGATAAGCTTTGCGAAATGCATGTGCACCCACACCATTTATTGGGTGCTGTTGAATCATTGCCAATGATGTATTCCAAATAGGCAACCTATCTGCTAAGGCAAAGTCCAGGCCAGCTTGTGAACCATCGAAGGCTGAAACGGTGCGATCAATTCTTTGTTGGAACTCAGGAGATATAAACCACAATGATGTCACCAATATCAAAGTTACTATACCAGTTTTTAACAACAAAACAAAACGCCTTTGTTTGACATGATGAAACCAATAAGCTGTTAAGGTAAATAACATCATGATCCATGCAGAACGCGTTCCTGATAAAATAATGGTAATAATGACAGCCAATATAACTACCCACCTTATGATTGGTTTGTGGTTTTTTAAAAACACCATAACCATTGGTAAAAACAAAGCCAGTACAGGGCCAAGTTTTGCGTGGTGTTCTCCAAATATTCCATTCAATCTGCCTACATAGCTGCTTCTTCCGATCAAATCAAAGCCAACAAAATATTGAAAAATGGCATCAAATGACCAAAACGTTATTAACACTGCGATGCCTTTAATAATCCATGGAAGGTGTTTTTTTTCTAAATACAATAACAGTGCTATAGATGATAAATAGAAACGCAAACTGGCAACTCCAACAATCAATGTTTTGTTCTGCCAATAAGAATCAAACGCAGATAACATGACCATCCCGAAATAACAGAGAAACATGACAGATAACAATTTAAAGCGTTCATTTTTAAGCAGTTGTTTACTGTGTTTTATCAAACCAATTAGCCCCATAATTGATAAAATAAGTATGGGTAATTCTGAGTAGCGTGAAAATGGCAAAAGAACCAAGACCATCAGAAACAATCCTAAGACAATATTGGATGTTTTATTTTTCATGCATTAACTCTTGGTAAACATTTGCGGTTTTTTGTAACATGTCTTTCAATAGATAAGGTTGAGTATTTTCAACTATTGGATGGGTTTTTAAAACGGTGTTAATCGTAGCTGACAGTTGTTTTTTATTGCCCAATTCAACTTTTCCATCTGGAAAAATGGCACTCAATATTTCTCCCACTCCACCATGATTATAAGCCACAGTTGGTGTGCCAACAGCCAAAGATTCTGCAACAGTTCTACCAAAGGACTCAGGGCGAATTGAGATATTTAACACCACATCGACCAAAGCATATAAATCTGTCATTTGTGATTGCAAGCCTATCCATACAACCTTGTTTGCTACACCTTGTTGCTTAAACCATTGGTGTAATTTTTTTGTATAAGCGTCATTTTCAGGATCTGCGGTTAAAATTAACTTTGCGTTATTATCTGAATTTTTAAGCCAAACAATCAGCTCCTTTGCGCCTTTTAATGCCGTTAATCGTCCTGCTAATAAAACCAATTGCTGCCCTTGAAGCTGTGGGTGCTTTTCAATTAATGCCTTCATCCAAGTCTCATTGGGTTTGTGTCCGAATATAAAATCCTTAGTATCTATACCACGATTAATGATGATTGGATTGGATTTTAAATCCTCTGGATAGTTTTTCAGAACATAATCGGCAGCTGTTTGTGAAACAGCGATAACGCGGTCTCCACGTGCCATAATTGATGAATACTTTTTAACCGAATATAAACCGTGGATTGTTGTCACAAATTTAGGTTGGTTGGTTTTAATTTTTGCTATGGCTTTATAGGCTAGCCATGCAGGCAATCTTGAGCGAGCATGTACGATGTCTGCCTTTTCTTTAATAATAATATTTCTTAATGTCTTGATTTTAAACAGTGTCATTAATGACTTTTTACCAGTCTCTAAACTGATATGCAATACTCTATCTGATAGTCTTTTCTGCATTGCACCACCTGCTGAGATCACAATAGATTTGTGACCCAACTCCGCTAAGTGGTTAGCAACTTCAATGGTTCCTCGTTCAACTCCACCATTGTTTAGTGCGGGCAATATTTGTATGACAATCAAAGATTGTATCATTTACAATAGTATTACTGGTTATCAAGTAAGTATTTTGAACCGCAGTATTGACAACTGGCCTCACCTTTATCATTAAATTCTAAATAAACTTTTGGGTGCAAATTCCAAGTTTCATTTTCTTTTGTTGGGCACGATAATGGCAATTCATTGGTTTTTACTGATTGAGGCTTTTGTGTGTTTGAAGATTTTGTTGCTGTTGATTGATTCATTTTTCATCTCATTCATTATTTTGGTGTATTATATGAGTTAATTAACCAATCAGCAAGAATTCAAATTCATTGAAAAAGTTAAATCACATTTGGATATTTAGCGATAGCATTTTAGGCCATGAAATTCAATCGCAGGCATTGGCATCAAAAATCGCCAATATTACCCTGTTGTTTCATTGCGGGTTACGTCAACCTTGGCTAAGTTTTGCTCCCAGAATCCTGCCAAGATTTGGAAAGAATATTTTATGGGAAAACCAAAAGCCGGATTGCAATAACCCACCCGATGCCATAATTACATGCGGCCGACGCATGGCTGCTGTTGGTAAGTATTATACAAACCTCACTGGTTGCAAACACATTCAAATTTTAAACCCGGCAGATAATCCTAAAAATTATGATGTGATTGTCAGTCCTGAACACGATAACATGCAAGCCAGAAATGTCATTATATCTAAAGGAAGTTTACATGGTATTGGCCCATCAAGCTTGGCACAGCAAAAGATGATTTGTGAAAATAATTCACGGTATGCTAACAAAAAAATAATCAGTTTATTGATTGGTTGTCCAGCTAAGCCATTTTTTAATCAATTGGACCAGTTATACAATCAAATTAGACAACATTACCCCAATCATGAATTGCATGTTTGTGGTTCTAGAAGAACAGCAGGTAAATTTCACAATAAAATACGCCTATCTTTCAAAAATGCCCAGTATTGTTGGTTAAATGAAACCGATGGTGAAAATCCATACCTGTGTTTATTGTCTTGTAGCGATGTGTTATTGGTAACCTCTGACAGTATCAATATGGTGTCTGAGGCCTGTGCTACTGAGAAAACTGTGATTGCATTGGCACAGAATAACGTTTCTCCAAAACACAAAAGATTTGTTCATTCTATGCAAAACCGTTTATCTGAGTTTGGTAACAATCAAGGAAAACCCATTCCATTTGACACGCTCACTCATGTGTCGCAACAAGTCATTTTGGCTTTAAAAGATTAGCCCTATTTTTTCATAAAAATTTTTGCAAAAAAAAAGCCTGTGAAAACACAGGCTTTTTTTATTGAGACTTTTTAAGTCCTATTTCTCATTTTCATCTAAAAGCGCTTTGATTGATAATCTAACACGATTTTGCTTGTCGATTTCCAATACTTTAACTTTAACCATGTCACCTTCTGTTAATACATCAGTTACATTGGCTACGCGTTCATTTGATATTTGTGAAATGTGTACCATTCCGTCTTTACCAGGCAATAAGTTAACAAATGCACCGAAGTCCATGATTTTAACAATTTTACCTTCGTAAACAGCACCAACTTCTACATCAGCTGTGATTTCTTCAATGCGTTTAACAGCATTTCTTGCATCATCGCCATTCACAGCAGCAATAGTAACAATACCATCATCATTGATTTCGATAACTGTGTTTGTCTCTTCAGTTAATGCACGAATAGTTGCACCACCTTTACCAATCACATCACGAATTTTGTCAGGATGAACCGTAACTGTAATCAATTTTGGTGCATAGTCTGACATTTCATCACGTGTCGAGCTTAAGACTTTGTTCATTTCATCTAAGATATAATCACGTCCACCTTTGGCTTGTGATAAAGCTTTTTGCATGATTTCTGCAGTGATGCCTTCTATTTTAATGTCCATTTGTAAAGCAGTAATGCCTTCAGCAGTACCAGCTACTTTAAAGTCCATATCGCCTAGGTGATCTTCATCACCTAAGATATCAGATAAAACAGCGTAATCATCACCTTCTTTAATCAAACCCATTGCAATACCAGCTACAGGTGCTTTTAAAGGAACACCTGCATCCATCAATGATAATGATGAACCACAAACTGAGGCCATTGAACTTGAACCATTTGATTCAGTGATTTCTGAAACCACACGGATTACATATGGAAAATCATCTTCAGATGGCATGACTGCCATCAAACCACGTTTGGCTAATTTACCGTGACCAATTTCTCTTCTTTTTGGTCCACTCATGAAACCAGCTTCACCCACACAATAAGGAGGGAAGTTGTAATGCAACATAAATTTATCTTTGTCCTCACCGTCCAATGAGTCAATTAATTGAGCATCACGACCAGTTCCTAATGTAGTCACAACGATGGCTTGTGTTTCTCCACGTGTGAACAATGCTGAACCATGTGTTCTTGGTAACATGCCAGTTTGAACTGAGATATCACGAACATCAGCCAATCCACGGCCATCAATTCTTGGTTGTCCTGAGATAACCTTTTTACGAACATGGGCTTTTTCAATTAATGAAATGATGTCTTTAACTTCGCCTGCAGATGGTGAATCATCACTATCAGTAACCAATTCGTCAACAGCGGTGTTACGCATGTCATTTAATGCATCATATCGAGCGGCTTTATCGTGTGTATTATAAGCTGCAACCAATGGTTTAGCTATGGCACCTTTTACTTGATTAACCAATTCTTGATCTAAAGCTGGAGCTTCCCATTTCCATTGTTTAACACCCAAGTCTGATACCATTTCATTAATGGCATTAATAACAACTTGTTGTTGTTCATGACCATAACTTACTGCGCCTAACATGATGTCTTCTGATAATAAATCAGCTTCTGATTCAACCATTAATACAGCTGATTCTGTTCCTGCAACAACCAATTCTAATTGAGATTCTTTTAGTTCTTCGTTGCTAGGATTAAGTAAATAATCACCATCTTTATAACCCACTTTTGCAGCAGCAATAGGGCCATGAAAAGGAGCACCAGATAGACTCATGGCTGCTGAAGCACCAATTAATGCTGGAATATCCGCATCGATGTCTTCTGAATATGAAATCACAGTTGCAACAATTTGCACTTCATTTTTAAAACCTTTAGGAAACAAAGGTCTTATTGGTCTATCGATTAAACGACAGATTAAAATTTCTTTTTCTGTTGGACGCCCTTCACGTTTGAAGAATCCACCAGGAATTTTACCAGCAGCATATGCTTTTTCTTGGTAATTTACTGTTAGCGGGAAAAAACTCTGCCCAGGTTTTGCTTCCTTCTTAGCTACGACTGCTACTAAAACAACCGTATCTCCCATTGTTACTTTAACTGTTGCACTTGCTTGACGTGCTATTTCACCAGTCTCCAACTCTACAGTATGATTACCATACTCAAATTTCTTTATATATTTAGCCACTGCTATTTTCACCTATAATTAATTTACTTGTTTTTAATTTATTATTTCATTTCCAATATAAAAAAAGGCACTTAAAAAGTACCTTTTTTTGGTTTCAAATTTATCTACGTAATCCCAAACGTTTGATTAGTTTTTGGTAACGTTCCGAATCAGCCGACTTCAAATATTTCTGAAGCTTACGACGTTGGTTTACCAACTTCAATAATCCTCTTCTTGAATGAAGGTCTTTATTATGTGATTTGAAATGTTCTGTAAGATATGTAATCCTTGCAGTTAATAACGCGATTTGAACATCAGCAGATCCTGTGTCATTTTCGGTTATTTTATAATCGTTGATAATTTCTTGTGTTTGTTCTACAGTCAACATGACTTTTCTCCAAATTTATGGTGTTAAAATACACCAAAGTTAATAGTACCAATCGGGCGTTGAACATTCGCTTCGATCAGATTTGTTGCAGAGCCTTGTCCGCAAGCCGGCGTATTTTAAGTGATAAGCCCCAACATTGCCAATGAAAAAGATGAATTTAGTTGAAAAGCGTGGGATTATTAGATATTGTCTACAACCGAAACTAGAAACGTGTTTTATGATAAACAACAAAGAGACAGAAGCCAACTTAATCAAACATGCTCAAGAAGCCATGGAAAAGGCTTATGCGCCCTATTCAAATTTTTCTGTAGGCGCTGCTATACTTGATGATCACAATACTATTCATGCAGGATGCAATGTGGAAAATGCGGCTTACCCACTGGGTGTGTGTGCTGAAGGTTCTGCCATTTCTAATATGGTTTTATCTGGTGGAACAATCATTAAAAAAATACTGTTAGTCAGCACTGGTGAAAAATTAGTCACGCCTTGTGGTGGATGCCGTCAAAAAATCAAAGAATTCAGCAATGATGACACCCAAATCATAGTCTTTCATAACCAAAAAACCACCACTTTTAGCATTGAAGAATTGTTACCAGAATCCTTCTCTGGTAAATTTTTACTTTAAATAATACCATGAAAAAACCACCGTTAATTCCTCTACTGATTGTTCTTGCCTTTGTTGTGTTAATGACTAATTTGGGATTTTGGCAACTCAATAGAGCAGAAGAAAAAGAAGGTTTATTGTTGTTACTTGCCGATGACAAAGTCACCTTAGTTGATAACGCTAACCAAATTAAAACTTTACCACAATATGCTAATATAAAAATAACAGGGCGCTTTTTAGATGCGCCACAATTGTTGTTAGACAACCAGATTAATAACCAAAAAGTGGGTTATCATGTCTTTACGCCGTTTATTATCGATGAAATGAACCTGTATCTGATGATAAATCGGGGCTGGATACCAAAAGAGGGTTATGACCAAAACAGCTTGGCCATCAGTACCGAAGCTTTGACTTTGCAGGGAAAATTAAATCATTCACCACAGGTTGGTATGCAATTAGGTGAAATTGAATTGGACCCAAATAAAAAACAACAAATCATGACTTATTTTGATAGACCAATCGTTTCTAGATTCTTACACGAAAACTTATGCAAAGATCTAAATTGTATTGTTAGTAATCGGGTAATGTTACTTGAAAAAAACCAACCACAAGGTTTTAAACGTGAATGGAACCCTATCATCATGCCTCCAGCAAAACACACTGGATATGCGGTGCAATGGTTTTCGATGACCATTGTGTTGATTCTTTTATTTGTTTATTGGGTCAGTAAGCTAAAAGATTAAGTATTACAATTATTTGCCTTTAATAATAAGCGGATTAAAGCCGTTCTTTTCAAGATTTTTTAATACAACTTCTGCTTTTCTACCACTGGTAAAGGGCCCTATTCTTACCCTTTGCCATTGGGTATTGTTTTTATCAATAATCGCTTCGATATAAGATGTTTGTCCAATAAATGCCACTTGAGCTTTTAATGCTTCTGCATCGTTGATGCTTTTAAACGCACCTAACTGAATGGTATAACTCTTGGGTGCACGAGAATCGGTTTGTTTTAGTTCCGATTCATCTACCACAACTTCCATTTCCTGTAAGGTGGTATAAAAATCATAATCCTTTTTTGGTTTAATGCCCAATTCGTCACTTTTGTCTTCAACTTCACTGTTATTAGTACTTTGAGCTGATTGTGCAACAGGGATTTCATTTGGGTTATCAGGTTTTGGAACCCAGCCTTTTACATAACCAAAAACAGCAATGGCCAATCCAAATAACATGCCTATCAGCAGAACAATCCATCCAGGCATCTTTTGTTTAGGTGCTGAGCGACCTGCTTTACGCCTGGTTTTTTTCTTGGTGGTTTTCTTTTTAGTAGCCATAAGTTATTGTGTTTGTTTGATATCTTCGGAAAACATTGACGTTGGAGCCGAAGCACCCAATAATTTCAACCCATCAGCAATGATAATTTTGGTTGCTTTTGAAAGGTTTAATCTGGCATTTCGTAAATTTTCATCGTCCACACTGACTTGATGGGCATTATAATAGCTGTGGAAATTCTGTGCCAATTCTCTGAGAAAATTTGCCACTAAATGTGGAGAACGCGTTCTTGCAGCCGCTGTTAATATCTCAGGATAAGATGAAATGCTACGAAATAAATCTTGTTCTTGATCTTCGGTCAACAATGCCAAACTGGCATTGCCTATTTCTTTATTGTGTTGTAAGCCTTGTTGTTCTAATTTATCAAAGATACTACAAATACGTGCATGTGCATATTGAATGTAAAAAACTGGGTTTTCAGAATTTTGTGATTTGGCCAGATCCAAATCAAAATCCAAGTGTTGATCATGGCTGCGCATCACATAAAAGAAACGAGCAGCATCAACACCCACATCATCTACCAATTGTGACAAAGTCACAAACAGTCCTTTTCTTGTGCCCATTTGTACTTTTTTTCCATCTTTAATCAAGTTTGCAAATTGAATAAGCACAATTTCAATATCATCAGGGTTTATATCCAACCCTTTTGCTGCTGCTTTTAATCTGGGTATGTATCCATGGTGGTCAGCACCAAAAGCATACAATGCCCCTTCGAAACCACGCTCAAACTTATTCATTAAATAGGCAATATCTGAAGCAAAATAGGTTTTTTGGCCATTTTCTCTTTGTACAACACGATCTAAATCATCTCCAAAATGTGTCGCCATAAACCACAGAGCGCCATCTTTTTCATACAGATAACCTTTATCTTTGAGAATTTTTAAAACACGATCAATGGTATCTCCTTCGTGTAATTGCTTTTCTGAAAACCATGTATCAAATTCTACATTAAACTTTTCCAAATCTTGTTTAATGCCTTTCAATATGTTTTTTAATGCAATTTGAAAAACTTTATCATAGCTCTCCTTGCCCAATAAATGTTTAGCGTTTGCTATTAAGCCATCAATATGTAATTCTTTATCACCGCCGTCTTTTTCATCTGCAGGAACCCCTTCAAATAACTCTTGGCCAGTAAATAAAAATTTATCACCATATTTCTTGCGTACTTTTCTAGCAATATCCACAATGTAATCACCTTGGTATCCATTGCTGGGGAAAACCACAGGGTTACCACACAATTCAATGTAACGCAGCCAAACAGAAGTAGCCAAAATATCCATTTGTCTTCCATTGTCATTAACATAATACTCCCTATGAACCTTGTATCCACATTTTTCTAAAATATTAGACAATGAGGCACCATAGGCCGCACCGCGACCATGACCTACATGAAGTGGTCCTGTTGGGTTCGCTGATACATATTCAACTGTCACATGTTTATTGTTACCAAAATCATTTTCACCAAACGAATCGCCTAATTTTAAGATTTGTTTTACGATTTGACGGCGACAGTTCTCGGTTAAGAAAAAATTTAAAAATCCAGGTCCAGCAATTTCAACTTTCGCAACATGCAATGATTCTATTAATTCATCAGCAATTAATTGTGCGATTTCACGTGGATTTTTTTTCAAAGGTTTGGCCAGGGTTAATGCCATATTTGTAGCAAAGTCACCATGTTCTTTTGAGCGTGTACGCTCAAAGAAAATCTGTGGCTCTAACTCCTTTGGAAATATTCCTTTCCTCTGTAAATCATCAACTGCTTTTTCTAATAATTCCTGTAAATGTCTAATCATTCTGTGTTGTCTTGTAGCGGGTAAACCGCTTGTATAATTCTAAAGGCGTGATTTTAGCAAAAAACCATTTGTTTTATGTGAATATGGGGGAAATATCATTGATAATTCATTTTTCTTCGTGTGAAAAAATTTTCTGAAGCCCATAATGGCCTGTTTTATAGCCATATAATTATCGAAACCCAATAAAAAATTCAATATTTATTAATTCAGATATTTAGATTGTACTCTGCTATACTGATTTATTTTTACTCTTGGAGTTGGATTTAACATGCTGAGATATATGCTCAAACGCATAATGGGTGCAATACCAACTTTGTTTCTTCTAATCACCATCTCATTTTTTATGATTCGCGTGGCACCTGGCGGTCCATTTGATTCGGAAAAAGACTTACCTCCACAAATACAAAAAAACTTAGAAGCCAAATACCATTTGGATGAACCGTTGCACCAGCAGTATTTTCGTTATTTGGGTAACATTGTTCAAGGTGATTTTGGCCCATCATTTCAGTACAAAGACTTTACAGTCACAGAATTGATTGTAAAAGGGTTTCCAGTATCATTAACCATAGGAGGCGTTGCACTTTTATTCGCCTTAATTATGGGCGTTACATTAGGTACTTTGGCTGCAGTTAGGCAAAACTCTTGGGTGGATTATGTCTTGATGTCAACTGCCATGACAGGTATCTCAATTCCAAATTTTGTTATCGCACCTTTGTTAATATTGTATTTTGCTGTTTATCGAGACTGGTTTCCTGCCGGTGGCTGGGGCGATGGACAATGGCGTTATTTAGTTCTACCCGTGTTGGCATTGTCTCTGCGCTATATTGCCTATATTGCGCGATTAATGCGCGGTTCAATGATTGAAATATTACAATCAGATTATATCCGAACGGCCAAAGCAAAAGGCTTGTCCATGACTCAAACTGTACTTAAACATGCGCTAAAACCTGCACTGATGCCAATTGTTTCATACCTTGGGCCAGCCGCAGCAGGAATTATTACGGGATCTGTTGTCATTGAAAAAATATTTGGTGTGCCAGGGCTTGGTCAATATTTTGTTCAAGGGGCATTAAACCGCGATTACACATTGGTCATGGGAGTGATTATTTTTATTGGTGTTTTAATTGTGGTATTCAATTTGATAGTGGATATTTTGTATGCATATCTTGACCCTAAAATTAGATTGGAGCAGACATAATGCACAATCAAAAAATCGAATCCTTAGAAAAAGCCAGCGCACTTTCGCACCAAAAAGACGAACATGGAAAAAGCCTGTGGTTCTTTGCCTGGCAAAGATTAAAACAAAACAAGTTGGCCTTAAGTAGCGTCATAGTATTAACATTAATGGTGCTTTTGATATTAATTGGACCGTTTTTTTCACCCTATGAATTTGATTTTATAGATTGGGAAAATATGTCTACTCCTCCAGATTATTCTACCCAACATTATTTTGGAACTGATGCCATGGGCAGGGACCTATTTGTTCGAACCTTGCAAGGTGGAAGGATCTCATTGATGGTTGGCTTTGTGGCAACATTTGTTAGCCTAATTATAGGTGTAACCTATGGTGCGATCGCAGGCTATATGGGTGGACGAATTGACAACATTATGATGCGCATAGTCGATATCATGTACGCACTGCCATTTATGTTTTTAGTTATTATGCTGATGGTGGTATTTGGTCAGCATATTTTTCTAATTTTTGCAGCCATTGGTGGTTATATTTGGCTTGATATGGCACGCATTGTTCGCGGTCAAACCATGAGTTTAAAAGGCAAAGAGTTCGTCGAATCAGCCATTGCCGTTGGCGCAACAACCCCTGCCATTATATTTAAACACATCGTGCCAAATTTGCTCGGCATTGTATGCGTATATGTGACCTTAACCATTCCTCAAGTTATCTTGGTTGAATCCTTTTTAAGCTTTTTGGGGTTGGGCGTTCAAGAACCGTTTACCTCTTGGGGTGCACTGGTCAATGAAGGCGCACAAGACATGGAAATTGCACCTTGGTCACTTATATATCCTGCAACATTCTTAGCCACCACCTTGTTTTGTTTTAATTTTATCGGTGATGGATTAAGAGATGCATTGGACCCTAAGGATAATTGATCACTCTAACCTAAAATTACATTTTAGGTCTTAACAAAGGTACCTGCTTCCTTTTTATATAGAACAATATCAAAACTAATATGAATACTATTGGTGCAAGTATTGTTGATGATAGCAAGAACAATAAGGAAGAAAAAAGGATTGAGGATTTAACCCATGAACTTTGATATTCATAATGACCTATAGCGATAGCAAATATCACAATAGCAGGTAATAATGTAAAATAAGCTAAATGTGTATATTGAAATAACAAAAATAATGTGGACGGTGATGAAATGGTTTTCATAGATCCATTAATCTCTTGTACATCAAATCTTAAATATGTACCTGTTAAAAGTGTAAAAAGCCAGATACCAGGTATTATTATCATCAATAGAAACCCCAAGCTTACCAGGTACTTTCCTCCATTTGCGTTATTATCTACTTTAACATTTAGTGATTCGAATTTTGGCGCTTTTTTAATTGACTCATCTTTTGTTTCATCGTAAATCAATTCTTCAATTGAAATCTCGAATACCGAAGCCAGTGCTTTAATGGTTTCATGAGAGGCCACACCTGTTTTCTCGATGCGTTGAATGGTGCGTAAACTGAGTCCACACACTTCTGCTAAGTGTCCTTGGGTCCACGCCCTTTTGTTTTTTTCTGATATGAGTTTGTTTAAATTGATTATCATTTCCATTGTGTTTCTGCCTGTGCTTTAAAAAAATTCTATGTTAGCAACAAAACAAAAATATACCTACGTCAAAAATATGACAGTATTATGACATGACAATGACAAGGTGGTCAAACGGTATGGCATGACGGTGTTAATAACCTTGCAAGGCCATGACTATTACACTATAATTACTTTTTTTAATAATCTACCACCACCCTGCACAACCTGCGGATACAATAAAATATGCAATCAAAAGACGACTCATTATTACTCAGCATTCAAGATCTAACGGTCAAATTTAAAACCCAAGAAGAACTCATCACCGCGGTGAATAACGTCTCATTTGATATCCCAAAAGGAAAAACTGTTGGTTTAGTGGGTGAGTCAGGTTCAGGCAAAAGTGTCACGTCTTTGGCAACTATGGGCCTGATTCCTATGCCTCCTGGGCAAATCACATCTGGCAAAATTTTATATCACGGAGAAGATTTATTACAAAAAACTGAAAAGGAAATGCGTGAAATTCGTGGCAATAAAATTTCCATGATTTTTCAAGAACCCATGACAGCATTGAATCCTGTTTTTAGGATTGGTTCTCAAATTTCTGAAGTCTTGCGCCTACACAAAGGCATGACAAAAAAACAAGCTTGGAATTATTCTATAGATTTACTTGATCAAGTTGGTATACCCGATCCAAAAACCAAAATTAAAGCCTATCCACATGAAATGTCTGGTGGTCAAAAACAGCGTGTGATGATTGCCATGGCCATTGCTTGTGAACCAGATTTGTTGATTTGTGATGAACCAACCACTGCGTTGGATGTTACCATTCAAAAACAAGTATTAGAGTTAATGTTGGATTTACAAGAGAAATACCACATGGGCATGTTGTTTATTACACATGACTTAGGAGTTATTGCAGATTTGGCTGATGATGTGGTTGTAATGTACAGATCCAATATTGTCGAACAAAACCATGTACACACCATATTTAAAAATGCAAAACACCCATATACAAAAGGGTTAATTGCCTGTAGACCGATGCTTGATGGCAATCCAAAGCGTTTATTAACTGTGTCTGATTATATGGAAGAAGATGGAACGGAAATAGAAGTACCTGCAGAAAAATTTGAACCCATGATTAAACCAGACAAATCTGATATTGACAGTCATCCAGTATTGCTTGAAGTGAACAATTTAAAGACATGGTTTCCTGTAAAAGGAGGCTTGTTTGGTCGAACACAAAGCCATGTAAAAGCCGTAGACGATGTCAGTTTTGTAGTCCACAAGGGCGAAACATTGGGTTTGGTTGGTGAATCTGGATGTGGAAAAACCACTTTAGGTAGAACCATATTAAGACTGCAAAAAGCCACTTCAGGAAATGTGGTTTTTGATGGTGTCGACATAATGAAACAAGACAAAGAGTCTATGCGGAAATTACGTTCGCGTATGCAAATTATATTTCAAGACCCCTACTCATCACTAAATCCACGTATGACTGTGGGTGATATAATCACTGAGCCCATGGCCATTCATGGCAAAGGCGAAAATCAAAAAGAACGTTTCTTGATGGCTCAAGCTTTAATGGATAAAGTCGATTTAAAACCACAACACCTTAACCGTTATCCACATGAGTTTTCTGGTGGTCAAAGACAACGTATCTGTATTGCGCGTGCTATTGGTATTGAACCTGATTTTATTATCTGTGATGAGTCGGTCTCCGCACTCGATGTTTCTGTTCAAGCCCAAGTATTAAACTTGCTTCAAGATCTACAACAAGAAATGGGCCTAACTTATATCTTCATTTCACATGATTTATCAGTAGTTAACTACATTTCAGATCGTGTGGGTGTTATGAACCAAGGCAAAATTGTGGAACTAGAAACAGCCAAAGAAATTTATGAAAACCCACAAAGAAACTACACCCAACGTTTGTTAGATGCCATTCCTAAAGGCGTACCAAAAGACCTTCTTTTAAACTAATATTACACAATAAGTTTTACTAAAATCTGATTTAATTAATCAATTAAATCGTTGTGCTATGGTATTTACATATAAAGTGTACCTTTTTGGTACTGTTTGATTTATAATGCGCGAATGTTGAAGATATCACGATTAACAGATTATGCCACGGCAGTAGTTTTGTTCTTACAAGAAGACAAGAAAATGCACTCATCTGAGCAGATTGCATTGGGTGTTGGCTTGGAAACTCCTACTGTCAGTAAAGTATTAAAATTATTAACCAAAGCAGGAATCTTAAATTCAATTCGTGGGGCCAATGGCGGGTATAAATTGGCTAAGCACATAGCAGATGTGACATTGTATGATGTCATTGCTGCCATTGAGGGCGATACCGCAATCACAGAATGCACCAAAACTGAAAGCTTGTGCTCACAGGAAAAAGATTGCGATACACGCACAGGTTGGCAACAAGTGAATGATGATATCAAGAACATCTTATTAAAGATGACAATAAAACGCATGGCAGAACTCAATGGTACGAGTGAGCCTGATATAAAAGTAATGGTAAGAGATTATGTCTGAACAAGTAATAGAAACGAAACAAGCGCAGGTCCAACAAGAGAATGCAGAAGTTCATAAACGTGTGGCACAAACTTACAAAGATGGTTTTGTAACCGATATTGAATCAGATACATTCCCACCTGGTTTAAACGAAGATGTTATTCGTGCCATTTCAGCCAAAAAAAATGAACCACAATGGATGCTCGATTGGCGTTTAAAAGCCTACGAAAAGTGGTTAACCATGGAGCAACCTAACTGGGCAAAATTAAAAATTCCTGAAATTGATTTCAATGCCATCTCTTATTTCTCATCACCAAAGAGTGATGAAAACGCACCCGAAACATTAGCAGATGTTGATCCAAAATTATTAGAAACTTATGCTAAACTGGGTGTTCCACTGCATGAGCAAGAGATCCTAGCAGGCGTTAAAAAAACCAAAGTGGCTGTTGATGTGGTTTTTGATTCAGTGTCTGTGACCACAACATTTAAAAAGGAACTCAAAGCAGCTGGTGTTATTTTTTGCTCTTTTTCTGAAGCCGTTCAAGACCATCCAGAATTGGTCAAGCAATATTTAGGCCAAGTTGTGCCCATTGGTGATAATTACTTTTCAGCATTAAATGCCGCTGTATTTAGTGATGGTTCATTTGTCTATATTCCGAAAAACACCCGTTGTCCAATGGAGTTGTCGACTTATTTCCGAATTAATGAAATGAACACAGGACAATTCGAACGCACTTTAATTATTGCCGATGATGGTGCCGAGGTCAGTTATTTAGAAGGGTGTACCGCACCAATGCGTGATGAAAATCAATTGCATGCAGCTGTGGTTGAATTGTTTATTTTAGACAATGCCAAGATTAAATATTCAACCGTTCAAAACTGGTATCCTGGTGATGAAGAAGGCAAAGGCGGTATCTATAATTTCGTCACAAAACGTGCGGCTTGTAATGGCGTTAATGCCAAAGTCTCATGGACACAAGTTGAAACTGGATCAGCAATCACATGGAAATACCCGAGTTGTGTTTTGCGTGGAGATAATTCTCGAGGTGAGTTTTATTCAGTTGCACTAACCAACAATTACCAACAAGCCGATACTGGAACAAAAATGATCCATTTGGGCAAAAACACAAAAAGCACCATCATATCTAAAGGTATTTCGGCAGGTAAAAGTCACAATACATACCGTGGATTGGTGCGGATTTCTAAAAAAGCCGAAGGCGCAAGAAACCACACCCAATGTGATTCTTTGTTAATCGGCAAAAATTGTGGTGCGCATACTTTCCCCTATATTGAGTGTTCAAATAATAGCGCCCAGTTAGAGCACGAGGCAACCACTTCAAAAATTTCTGAAGACCAACTTTTCTACTGTAAGCAAAGAGGCATAACAGAAGAAGATGCCACCTCAATGATAGTTGATGGGTTTTGCAAAGAAGTTTTTAAAGAATTACCGATGGAATTTGCTGTGGAAGCCAAAGCTTTACTGGATATCAGCTTAGAAGGTGCTGTTGGATAATATTTTGTTAAAGGGGTCAGTACCCTTTAATATAAACATTTTTAATTAAATTATTAAATGAGAAACAAAGGGTACTGACCCCTTTAACAAAACTATGCTAAATATAAAAAACATACACGCTCAAGTTGGCGAAAACAAAATACTCAAAGGATTAAACCTAAACATAAAGCCAGGAGAAGTTCATGCCATTATGGGCCCAAATGGTTCTGGAAAATCGACCTTAGGCAATGTCTTAGCAGGCATGGAAAAAGTTGAAGTCACTGATGGATCAGTTGATTTTCTGGGTAAGAATTTGTTAGATTTGGAAATTGAAGAACGCGCTGCAGAAGGTGTATTTATGGCATTCCAATACCCCGTTGAGATTCCTGGTGTTAATAATATGTATTTCTTACGTGCGGCTTTAAATGCTCAGCTAAAATACCGCGGTGAACCAGAAATAAACTCATCTGTATTTCTCAAACTTGTTCGAGAAAAAATAAAAATGATGAACATGCGTGATGATTTACTACGCAGGCCTGTGAATGAAGGATTTTCAGGTGGCGAGAAAAAACGCAATGAAATTTTTCAAATGAGTATTTTAGAACCAAAACTGGCCATATTGGATGAGACTGATTCAGGATTAGACATTGATGCTTTAAAAATTGTTTCAGATGGAGTGAACCAACTGAGAAATGAAGACCGTTCATTTATAGTTATTACCCATTACCAACGCTTATTAGATTATATTGTTCCTGATTATGTACATGTTTTATCTGATGGCAAAATTGTCCGCACCGGTGATAAATCCTTAGCACTCGAGCTTGAAGAAACAGGATACGGATGGTTGGAAAAGTAACATGTTTAAAAACCCTATAAATTTGGCATTTGATAAACTCACCCAAGGGCTAAACCAGGCTTCTTGGTTGCAGCAAAAGCGCCAGTCTGCATTAAAAAACTTTCAGGAAATGGGGATACCCACCCGTAAATCTGAACTTTGGAAATACACAGATTGTAAAAGGTTAGAAAAATTAGCAGATGTTACAGACATTGCTGATGGTAACGAACACTTTGTATTTACCATTAAAAGTGATTTGCCTGAAGGCACTGACATGCAAAATATTACCGATGTTGACGAAAACCAATGGGCAGATATTAAAGCAGATAAAGAACGTGTATTTGTAGAACTCAACACAGCCATGCTCAATGGTGGTTTTAGTTTAAATATTCCAGCCAACTCTGAACTAAAACTGCACATCCAATACCAACAAATCTCTGATAATTGGGAAAACATACGCACCCAAATCAATGTGGGTGAAAATACCCATTTGGATTTAACTGAGTCTTATGATTATGATTGCCGCATTAATCATGTATCGGTTATTAATGCTGAAAAGAATGCACGCTTAAAACTTCAATCACATAAGTTGTTGGCAAAAACAGCTGCCTTAATACATTACAGTAAGATTACTTGTGCTGAGAATGTAGAAATTGAAAAATGCACCAGTAATAATAATGCCAATTTATCGCACACCATTGAAGATGTGGATTTTTGTGGTGAGCGCTGTAATTTTAAAGCATCATCAATTAATGTGACCCATTCCAATTGCCACATTTCAGAAAACATACAAACCAACCATTTGGTTGGCAATTGTAAGAGTGAAATTATTAAACGTTCACTGGCTACCGATAAAGGTCAGGTAGCAGTTAATGCAAAAGCTGTGGTCAGTGTCGCTGCAGATGGCAGTGATGTGGCGCAAAGTTTAAAAAATGTATTGCTCAGTGATGATGCAAAAATCTATTCTCGCCCAGAATTGGAAATCAATACCGATGACGTGATTGCCGCACATGGTTCAACCATTGGTGAGTTAGATGAAACTGCACTGACGTATCTGCGTTCACGTGGAATACCAAAGGACCAAGCAAAAATTATGTTGATTGAATCTTTCTTACAAGATGCCAATCTATTTAAAACAGAAGATTTTTTAGACCAAATAGAATTATAGAGATATACAGTGAACAGAAACGATTTTCCATGCCTAGATGTCAAAGTACACAACAAACCACTGGTCTATTTTGATAATGCAGCAACTGCCCAACGCCCACAATCTGTAATAGATGCCGTTGCCAATTATTACACGAAAACCAATGCCAATGTTCATCGTGGGGTGCATACCCTAAGTGGCGAAGCCACCGATCAGTTTGAAGCAGCCCGTGAGTCTATGGCAAAATTATTGAACTCACCCAGTGAAAAAAATATTATTTTTACTCGTGGTTGTACAGAAGGAGTCAATCTAGTTGCCCAAACATTTGTGCGTTCAAGAATATCACATGGTGATGAAATCATTGTCTCAGAAATGGAACACCACTCCAATATCGTTCCTTGGCAATTACTGTGTGAGCAAACCGGAGCACAATTAAAAGTATTGCCATTTAATGATGATGGCGAACTTCAGATTGAATTACTCAATGACTTAATAACGAATAAAACCAAATTCCTATCTGTGGTACACGCATCAAACTCATTGGGAACAATTAACCCAATTAAACAAATAGTGAAAATGGCACACGCTAAAAATGTTCCTGTTCTTGTTGATGGTGCGCAGGCCGCCGCGCATTTAACTATAGATGTTCAAGATCTTGATTGTGATTTTTACACCACCTCAGGTCACAAAATGTACGGCCCAACTGGCATCGGTACATTGTATGGCAAGATGGAACATTTAGAAGCCATGCCGCCTTACCACGGTGGCGGTGAAATGATTAGTCATGTGACATTTGAAAAGACAGTTTATAGCCCAGTTCCTGCCAAATTTGAAGCCGGCACTCCCAACATTGCTGGAGCCATTGGATTGGGAGCAGCGGCTGATTATATTCTAAAACATGGCATAGAAAACATAAACAAAGCAGACACCGAATTACTAGATTATGCCACCAAGAAAATGTTGCAAGTCGATGGCTTGCGTATCATCGGAACAGCCAGTCACAAAGTTTCAGTGGTTTCATTCACACTCAAAGGTGTTCATCCACATGATTTAGGAACAATCCTAGATCACTATGGCATTGCTATCCGCACTGGACACCATTGCACTATGCCTGCGATTAAACATTTCAATGTTCCAGCCACAGCAAGAGCTTCATTTGCGTTCTATAACAGCAAAGATGAAATTGATTACTTTATAGAATGCCTAGAAAAAGCCAGAGAGATGTTTGTTTAATAATGTAGTTGATTATTTAAACAAAAAAACAGTATTGTTGAACTTGTTATAATGATACCCATATATTTAATTATTACCAAGAGAAAATTAATATGATCAAAGTCTACGAAGCACCACATGGGGCACAAGCCAAACTGATACTTGACCTTTTAACACAAGCAGATTTAGATGCCCGTATAGATGGAGAATATTTACAAGGTGGAATTGGCTCGTTACAAGCATCAGGATTAGTTAAAGTTATGATTAAAGAATCAGATTATGACCAAGGCAGAAAAATCATCAAAGATTGGGAAAATCAAGAAATTGAAGATGAAATTAACACTGATTGAATGTTGAAAACAATATGAACCGCATAAAAACCAATAACAAAACAATCCACCCAACAAAGGTCATCTGTATTGGCAGAAATTATGTTGATCACATCAAAGAATTAAACAACGAAACACCCAGCGAACCGGTGATATTTATGAAGCCAAACTCTGCTATATCTGAAGATATTAATTTTGACGATAATGATGCCATTCATTACGAAGGAGAAATTTCATTTGTGGTCAATAAGGGCAAACTTGATGCCGTTGGATTTGGATTAGACTTAACAAAGCGTGAAATTCAAACTAAATTAAAAAACAAAGGATTGCCATGGGAACGGGCCAAAGCATTTGATGGATCTGCTGTTTTTAGTGAGTTTGCTCCAGTTGATGGAAACATGGAAGAACTGAGATTGGAGTTATGGATAAATGGTGAATTAATTCAATCAGGTGGTGTAGATTTAATGCTGTATAAACCTGATGAAATATTGACCGAAATTTCAACATTCTCAACACCAGAAGATGGTGACATCATCATGACGGGAACACCAAAAGGCGTAGGTGTCATCAATAAAAATGATGTGTTTATTGGAAAAATCTATAACAACAAGTCTCTTCTAATTGAAAATACTTGGATAGTTTAGAAACCCAGTAAATAATTTTTAATGAGGATAAACTCCCTTAAACCTTAAATCCCTGACTTCTTTACCCCAAATAACATTGCCTGAAGCCAGCGATACGGCTTGTAATGTTAACGGCGTATCAACTAATTTGTTGCTTTTAATTTTGGTGTTTGGTTGACTGACAAATACGATTGTTTGTCCACTAACAATGAATGGGCTGTATGAACTTGAGTGATCAAAAGCACCTATTTTTATACCGTTGATGTCGTAGATATCCCATGTATATTTATCCCATTGAGATGGATCTGATTTAAGATTGCTAACCAGTATATGTTGCGCATTGGCACTTTTAAATTGGCGTGAATTGGCATCGAATTGTAAATTTGTTAAATATTCTCCAACAACGGCTTTGTTTGTGTTTCTGTGAGCTTGTTGTGTTATTTGCATAGTCATATTATTAACTGACCGTGAATTATCCCTGGTTATAATACCATAGGATTTTATAGGATCAGGTGCATCTTCAGATACCATTCCTTGAGCCAGTTTATAATTATAAGTCCATAATATTTCGCCATTAGGATTGTTATCAAAAGTTGATTTTATTTTAAACTGATGCTCAAGTCCATCGGCAATCGGTGCAGATATATCATTTGGTAATGCAAATACTTTGGAATGTATTTGTTCCCCATTATCAGTACCAAGAGCTTTTAGAGAAAGAATTCCGTTGGTACTGTTTTCTTCTTGTGCCAGCAATTGCCCATCACTAACCATAATTGGCAGTGCCGCACCATCACTGTGCCAATTGACCAATCCTGTTTGCAATGATACAGAATCTAAACCGCTATTTGGATTGATGACATAAATATTTTCAATATTTTTGTCAACTATCACACCATCCAACAACTGGAAACTTGACTGTTCTTGAGCCATAACTGTGCCAGAGGCAGAACAAATGGATAATAAAATCAAACCATGGATAAAAGATTTATTGTTGGTTTTTAATAACATTGTGGTTCCTGTAAGATAACAAACTTTAATTAGCATATCTTTGAACTATAGTATTTGCAAATATTTTATTCTTTAGTGTGAAAAATATATAGGCAATTCAAAAAGGTTTAAGGTATTATAAAATAAAACTTAAGAGGAGACACTGGTGAGAAACAATAACCATTTCAACAATTCCATCATAAAAATTTCAATATCTTTGATAATTTCATTGTTAATAAGCCCAATAGTTATGGCACAAACATGGCAACCCATTGGACCTGGTCCACTGCATGGTGGCCAAAATGAAGGCATGACAAATAGTCCAGTTATTGGTGCCATTCACGGGATTGCCCCTCATCCAACAAACCCTGATATTATTTATGTTGCCGCTGTTAATGGTGGCGTTTGGAAAACCAGCAATGCCACAGCATCAAGCCCTACGTGGACACCACAAACCGATGATAAATCGTCTATGTCAATGGGTGATGTTGAGTTTGATCTACTTGACCCTACTTTTCAAACTTTGGTAGCAGGTTCTGGTCGATTTAGTAGCTTAATAAGCACAGGTGGAGACCGAGCTGGAGTATTTAGAACAACTGACGGTGGCGCTACTTGGACAGATCTTAATGGTGGAATGGATGATCGCAATATTACCAGTGTTGAAGCCAGAGGTGCAACATTATTAGCTGCAGTAACTTCTGCAGACAATAATACATGTAGTAACATCGGTATTTTTCGATCAACGAATACTGGAACAAGCTGGACTCAGTTAACAACCACTCAAGGAATACCAAGAGGAGCGGCCTCATCTCTAGTAGCAGATCCTCTAGACAACAATACGTTTTTTGCTGGTGTCAGTACTTTTAATGGTGTATGTTCTGCGTTGGCATCAGGCATTTATAAAACAATTGATGCTGGAGTAAGCTGGACTAAAGTCAGCAATGCAGCAATGGAGACTGTCATTGGCACCAGTAGTTGCCATTTCGAAATTGCTGTGGGTAAAAATGTTGGCACTAATGTTGGTGAAACAGGCAATGTATTTGTCTCCATGGTTTGTGGTGGTGGCAATCTTAGCGCTGTATTTCGTTCAGGTAATGCCGGCAGTACATGGACAGCAATGGATATTCCAGAAACAACTGAAACCAGCGGAACAGTAGGACTACATCCAGGTGGACAAGGTACTTTACACTCTTCAATAGCCGCTGACCCAACGAATGATAACATTGTCTATGTAGGTGGTGACAGACAACCTGATGGTTTACCAGGGGCACAATTTCCAAATTCAATTGGTGCCAATACCTATTCTGGCCGTTTATTTCGTGGAGATTTCTCTCAAGCCTCTGGCTCACAATGGACACCATTAACCCATAACGGAACTGCCAGCAACTCATCTCCACATGCGGACTCTCGTGATTTGCAATTTGATGCCAATGGCAATCTACTAGAAGGTGATGATGGTGGGATATTTAGACGTTCAACTCCTCTGTCTACCTCTGGAGACTGGTTTAGTGTTAATGGTGATTTACAAGTCACCGAACAACATGATACTGTTTATGATGCCAATTCTGAAATAGTCCTCAGTGGTAATCAGGACAATGGTACCAGTAGACAAAACTTATTTGCCAGTACTACTTGGAACAATGTACGTGGTGGTGATGGCGGTGATGTTGTTGTCGATGTGCTGTCATTAGCCGGCTCCAATCGTTCTGTTAGATATGACAGTTTTCAAAATCTACAAGCCTTTAGACGTTTAACTTATGATCAAAACAATGGCTTTATCAGCCAAAGTTCTGTTGCACTGAACGTTATCAATGGAGGCAGTTCATTGTCAGCCCAATTTGTTACTCCTTTAGCGATTAACAACACCAATGGCAATCGGTTAATTATTGGAGGTGGCAATTCTGTTTATGAATCTGCCGATCAAGGTGATAATATCTCTGAGATAGGCGCTGGAATAGTTGTAGCTGGTTTTGGCCGTAACAATATCGCTTATGGTGCATCTGATAATGCTGACATCTTATATGTTGGTGCATGTCAGGGCAGCTGCTTCAGTGGGTCAAACGATGGTGTGTTTGTGCGAACAACTGCAGCGGGTGCTTTAACACTTTCTCAAGCGCCAAGCTCAGGTGTTATTCAGGGAGTCACCGTTAATCCCGGAGATTCAACCGAGGCCTTTTTTATTGAGTCTGCCAAAGTATTTCATACCACTAATTCAGGCACGAATTGGACTGAAATCACAGGAAATCTCACTAACTTTGGCGAATTACGTTCAGTCGCCTTTATGCCCGATGCCAGCAACAGCCAGTTGGTTGTAGGCACAAATCGAGGCGTATTTAAAGCCGAACAAGCAGATGCATTTAATATGTGGTCAATAATAGCACCAGGTATGCCAAATACACCAGTGTTTGAATTACAATACGATGCAGCCAGCGATCGCTTAATTGCAGGCACCATGGGGCGTGGATCGTTTGTACTCACCTCTATGATGGGCAGTAACTCGCCTCCGGTCATTGGAGCAGAAACCATTAGTGTGACCAAAGGTGGCACAGCAACTACAGTAGATGGTGGTGCCACTTCATTAATTGTCAATGATACTGATCCTGATGCTGGTGATACATTAACCATGTCAACCACTGCTGTAACAGAACCCATGAATGGCTTGTTATCATTAAGTGCCAATGGAACATTTAGTTATCAACACGATGATTCATTTACTGATACAGACCAATTTTTCTACCGAGTTTGTGATGACGGTACACCGGAAATGTGTGCTGATGGGCAAGTTGATATTACTGTTGATTTAGGTGGAGCAGTGTGTAGTGCACCCAATCTGAATATACCAGACGATGAACCGGTTACAGGAGTTTCAGACACATTGGCCGTAGCAACAAGTGGCAACTTAACAGATCTAAATGTATTTCTTGAAATTAACCATACATGGGTAGGTGATGTTACAGTCAGCCTGACTCATGTGAGTTCAGGTACTGAAGTTGTATTATTAGAAAGACCGGGAAATCCAGCTTCAACTAATGGTTGTTCTGCAAATGATATATCTACTACTCTGGATGATGACTCCGCTACTCCAGCAGAAGATCAATGTGCTACGCCAATAGCCATCACTGGTATATTGTCACCAACTGAAGCATTATCAGGGTTTAATGGACAAGAATTATCAGGAAATTGGACCTTGAAGGTAACTGATTCTGTTGGAGGCGATGATGGTGCTCTTATTTCATGGTGCTTAAGCCCAACAATAGGAGCTGGCCCTATGCCTCCAGTGCTAGCCAGTATTGGTAATAAAGATGTTAATGAGTTGGTCAACTTGGCTTTCACAGCCACAGCAACTGATGATGATACGGCGCAAAACGATTTGGTCTTTAGTCTATCTGGGGAACCTACAGGTGCGAGTATTACCAGTGGTGGAGCATTCAGTTTCACACCAACTGAAGCCCAGGGTCCAGGAACTTATACATTTGACGTTGTTGTCAGTGATGATACATTGCCTACCGCATTAACTGACAGTGAAGAGATCACTGTGACCGTTGCAGAGGTTAATCAAAATCCTGTACTTGGTGTTATTGGCAATCAGAATGTTGATGAATTATCATTATTAACATTCAATGCCAGCGCAACAGATGCTGATTTACCAGCACAATCATTAACTTATACCTTATCAGGTGAACCTTCTGGTGCGAGTATCACCAGTGGTGGAGTATTCAGTTTTACGCCAACTGAAGCCCAAGGTCCAGGTGATTATACGTTTGATGTGATTGTTACTGACAATGGCAATGGAAGCTTAGCCGATAGTGAAGAGATTACTGTCACAGTTGCTGAATTAAATGTGCCGCCAAGTCTTAATGGTATTGGTAACCAAATTGTCGAAGTATTAGAAACCTTGAGTTTTACAGTCAGTGCGACAGATACAGATTTGCCAGCACAAAACTTGACCTTTTCTTTATTAGGTGAACCAGCAGGTGCTAGTATTACTAGTGGTGGTGATTTCAGTTTTACGCCAACTTTTGATCAAGGACCAGGAATGTATACCTTTGATGTGATTGTAAATGACAATTTTGTAATAACAAATGAAGCTTTGTCCGACAGTGAAACCATCACTGTTGAAGTAACCAACGGTGATCTTATATTTAAAAATGCTTTTGAAGCTCCGCCACCGTGAACCATTTGGCACAAATAAACATCGCACAAGCTCAGGATTCCATGGATTCTGAGCACATGCGTGGTTTTGTTGAACGCTTAGATGAAATCAATGCTTTGGCTGATCAGGCGCCTGGTTTTGTCTGGCGGTTACAATCTGATGACGGAGATGCATCTTCAATTCGCGTTTTTGATGATCCAATGATGATGATTAATATGAGTGTTTGGAAAGACATAGAATCGCTTAAAAACTATGTTTATCGTAGTATTCATGTAGAGCTCATACAAAACCGTGATGCTTGGTTTAATAAAATTACCAGCAAACACCAAGCTTTGTGGTGGATTCCTAAAGGCCACATCCCAACTGAGCAGGAAGGAAAAGAAAGGCTTGAATACTTAGAAAAACATGGACCAACACAACAGGCCTTTACCTTCGCGAAATCATTTAACCATCAATAGAGAAGATTTTCCGAGTTTTTGTTTAATCAATTCTGCAAACAAATGGGTGCCACTTTTAACGGCATCTTTCCAATCATCTCCAGCGTCTTCATTGGCATCATCGCTGATAAATTTATACGCTTCAAAATCAACATTGTGGTGTTCGCAGACTTTTTTCAAAGCATATCCTTCCATGTCCACCAAATCAATTTCAATATCTAAACCTTCCAACTGTTTATCTGCATTGGTGATAAAGCTATCTCCAGTTCCTAAAACCAGGCCTGTTTTTTCAGGTAAAACCTCATTCATCAAAGGGGTAATGCCTCGTGGAAAATCTAATCCTCGCACATCCATGTCAACTTGAACAAAATGGGCTATCTTGTGTAAGCCTACCAATTTTGCAATGCCACCGGCCGTTCCATAGTTTATCACCATCTCTGGTTGGTATTTCAAAATGGCTTCGTACAATTTTATACAAGCATTGACCTTGCCTATGCCCGTATGGATAACGGGGGCAAATTGATCTAATTCTTCAGCTTCATCAGCCAAGGCGGTTACTATTATGTATTTCATACTTTTATTATTTACAGATATTTGGCGACATAATACAATAGTTGTTTAAACCATGTAAAGAATCTTATGAAAACAGCTTTAATCACAGGTGCTAACCGAGGCATTGGCCTTGAATTGGCCAAACAATTACAAGACAAAAATTACAACGTCATTGTTGCTTGTAGAAGCAGCAGCTCTGAACTGGAAGCCTTAGGTTGTCAAGTAGAAAAAAACTTTGATGTTGGCAATCAAGAATCTGTCCAAGCCTTGGCCTCAAAATTAAGTGATATTAATTTGGATTTACTCATAAACAATGCAGGTATTTTAGACAGCATGGGTATAGACAATCTAGATTATGATTCAATCAGACAACAATTTGAAATCAATACGCTAGGTCCATTGCGGGTCAGTGAAAATTTCCTGCCAAATTTAACAAAAGGTTCAAAAATTGCCATCATCACCAGTCGTATGGGTTCGATAGCCGATGGATCTGGTGGCCAATATGGTTACAGAATCAGCAAAACAGCCGTGAATATGGTAGGCAGTTGCTTGGCCCATGACCTAAAGGACCAAGGAATATCTGTTGCATTACTACACCCAGGTTATGTGCGCACCGGCATGACAGGCAACAACGGACTGATAAATGCTGATGAATCTGCCAATGGGCTGATCCAACGCATAGATGAGCTGAACATCGGCAATACCGGTGGCTTCTGGCACACCGATGGCACCGAGTTAACTTGGTAATACAATGTACAAAAATATTAAAGTGATTGGATTCGATGCAGATGATACACTGTGGGTGAATGAAACTTATTTTCGGGAAGCTGAGCTTGAATTTGGGAAGCTGATGCAGCAGTATGAAACCATCAATCAAATTGATCAAGAATTGTTTAAGATTGAAATAGAAAACCTGCCTATTTATGGTTATGGGGTGAAAGGTTTTGTCTTATCCATGATGGAAACAGCTTTGAAATTATCCAACATGTCAGTCAGTCATGAAACTATGAATGCCATTGTTAACATCGGCAAGAACATGTTAAATAAGCCAGTGGAGTTACTTGATGGTGTGGAAGAAGTTTTAAAAACACTGTCACAATCACATCGATTAATCATGGCAACCAAGGGTGATTTGTTGGATCAAGAACGCAAATTAGAAAAATCGGGATTGAATAAATACTTTCATCACATTGAGGTCATGAGTGATAAAAAAGAATCGGATTATCAAAAATTACTCAGCCATTTAGACATTAATCCTCAAGAATTTTTGATGATAGGAAATTCGCTTAAATCTGATATTCTGCCTTTAGTCTCTATAGGTGCGAATGCAATTCATGTGCCTTTTCATACGACTTGGCAGCATGAAATGATTGATGATAATTCTCTAAATAACAACGACTATACAACAGTTGAAAGTGCTCTAGCGATACTGAAGTTAATCTAAGTAAAAAGTGTTCCATGGTGAATTGAATAAATAATTTCACCATGGAACAAACTTTCTATCATACTTATTTTAATAATTCTGAATCACCCTTCAAAATCATCTTTAAATATGACATCAGGGTTTTCAAACTCATAGACTTTAACAGCACCAGAATCATTTTCATCATCGACAGAGTCATTGCCTGGCATGCCAACAACCAATTCAGGCCCATTACCAAAATTACCCACAGTCATAGAATAAGTCATTTCATCAAGGTCATCACCTATAAAATTTGTGACGTAGTCGTTATCATCTATCGTTATACCACCTACCGATCCATAGAGAACATGAAAAGCGCCTGACGAATCATTTTCACGAGGAACACCAACCACTAGATCAGCTATCGAATCATAGTTCAAATCAGCGCTGGTTAATGTGTCGCCAAACCTGTCTGAATTTTCAGCAACAGCACCACCACTCATCCCATCAGTGTTTTGGGTAAATATTTGATTGCCATTTGTTGTTAAACCCGTGTCACTTCCATAGATTATATGAACGGCTCCAGCATCGTTTATGCCATCTGCATTTAAACTCTCTCGTTCTGCTGAAACTGCTAAATCCATTGATAAATCGCCATTGAATCTTCCTGTGGTTAAGGCAGAACCAAAATTATCATTGGCTTCAACCACTCCATTTATCGCTCCTGATTGAGACCAAATGAAACTGGTATCCGTTGCATCCAGTCCTGAAAGTCCACCATTAAACACCTGAACTGCTCCTGCACCATTCTGGCCATCAACGTCCTGACCAGGAATACCTACAGCCAAATCCCATACTGGTCCTGGCAATACACCTGAACGAAACATACCTGCAGCTAAGCTTAATCCGAATTGATCATTATCTTCAGAAGCTGAACCTGGTATGTCATCTGACTGTTGACTCAAAGAATCTCTATCATCTGCTGACAAACCATCGGTATGGCCATAATACACTTCGACTTGCCCACCATCAGATATTTGATCCATATTGCCAAAATCTTCAAATGGTGCAGAAACAGCCAAATCATCACAGGTGTTACCATTATCTGAGTCGCCATTGAAATTTCCCACAGTCATACTCCAACCAAATCTATCACCAGCACTCAACCCACCTTCAAAAGAAATATTGGCAGGGGAACCTTGATGGATAAAAGTCGAACCTGCTCCAAGGTCAGCAAAACCTGAATTTGACCCATAAAATATATTAATTGCACCAACAGCATTTCTTAATCCTCCGCTGCCATTAAATGTCACATCTTCCTCTGGCGTTCCTACCGCTAAATCAGAAATTCCATCACAATTGAAATCTCCACTGGCCAATGTTTGACCAAAAAAATCATTCGCTTCTAAGCCTTCGTTGTTTTCAAAATTTGGCGGGTCTGTTTCTAAAGATTGAAACAACAACTGTGAATCTACTGGGGTTAATCCATTGGGTGATCCATATATTATTTGAACCGCCCCTGTGTTCAGTACAGTTGCAAAGAAAAAGTCATAATTGGGAATACCTATAGCCAAATCATCCCAACCATCGTTATTAAAATCTCCATGTGCCACTGCTTCACCGTAACGATCTATGGGATCAGTATCATCAGAAAATCCAGACACATCAAAGTCCCAAATTTCTACATCTGTAATGGCGTTGAACAGATTGACTAGATTTCCGACATCTGATTTAACCACTGTTGTGAACGTTCCCATTAATAGTATTATTAGTAAATTTTTCATATTTTTCTCCTGTTTAAAAATTATTTTCCAATTGAGATAAGCCATAGATGTGCTATCTCTTACTAATAATTCGTTGGCATTTGATTTCTATTCCAAAATTTATGTGTTTTATGCAAATGAATAATAAAAATCACAACTGCGTCACGTTTTTATGCATATTTGGAGAATGAATTGAATGTAAAAACTCTTTTTAAGTTGTGATAGAGCGAATTAATTCACCCAATCCTGGCAAGTTATTGACAGGAATGATTATTAAAAAAGTTAAGACCCGAACAAGTCTTTAGATAAATGTTTGTAGTTGTCGCATGAGGGTACTGCTAAGTTATTGCATATAGCGCTTAAATCCAGCAGGGGTAAACAAGCTGTTTTTGGCAATTTCACCATTGAATTTATTCGTGCTGCTTTCCTCATTTTGCAAACCCATAACATGGTATTTTTTGCTTATTAAGTCATGAAAGACGTTGATAACTGGAAATATACCAGGCATATCAGCAAAGAATTTTGTGTAGGACAAACTAACACGCCATAGTTTGCCTTGTTTATTGTATTGATCAACTGCCATCACCTGCCATGAATCTTCATCAATATAAAATGTGCGTTTTGAATAGACATGGCGCCATTTTTCTTTTAGTGTCGCTTCGATGACCCAGACCCGATGTAATTCATACCGTGTCAAATCAGAGTTGATGTGCCCTTCTTTTAGTATATCTTTGTACTTTAAGTCTTTGCTACTTAATGCCTCATTGTTGTACGGAATATAAATTTCTCTCTTATCAAGCATCTTCCAATCAAACCGATCTGGGGAGCCATTGATTAAGTCCGTGTCATCTACAGTTCTTAGCGATGAAGAAGTTTGAACAGGATTATCATAGGCCACATTAGGTGCCCTAACAACGCGGCGGCGGCCTTTGTCCCATAACCAAGCGGCTCGTTTTTCATTGAGTTGATCAAGTGGTTCAAGCACCAGTACTCCACCGCCAGATTTGGTTGCTGGTGCCAAAATTTTTGCGATGAGTGAAACAAAATAATTAGATTCTAGATCAGCGATATAACCATCAAACCTAACCAGGGTATCTCGGGTATTCAATGTGAATTTACCATTTTTAAATACCACAGCATCACTGGCTCTGTTTTCTAATTGCAGTCCACGCCAACGGCTCACATGATTAAAATACACTTCAAGTGCTGATTGAGGAATTGGAAATGGAATGCCTGCTTTGTTATTTGAAAAGCCAGCTTGATCTTCGTTTAATGTTGCATTCAAAGCATTGTACGCGGTATTTTCATAAACCCATTCTGGCGCAATCGCACTGCGTTGAGTAGAATAAATTGGCATGCTAAAAGAATCTGGGTACTTCTCAAATAGTGCCAATTGTCCCAGAGTTAAGTTGTTTTTGTATTCATTTGCATTATTGCTGTTAATTGTAAAATTTGGCTTTGCATCTTGTGCTGTTGATACTTTTCCATCCCATGCAGGTATAACACTTCCATTACCAATCTTTACTGCTCCAAATGGGGTGAGTTCTGATGACAATTTAGAATGCTCTGATTGCTCGACTTTAGTACTCAGACTAAAAGAAAAAACCAATGTAATGGAAATAAATAGCTTAAGCATTAATACACATCTTTAAAATGAAGTACTTATTATCTTACTGCCATGCTAAATAGCAGTCAAGCCATAATAAATACAACTATTTTTATTAATACACATTTTCCACATACTAAACCCGATGATATATTTAATACTTCCCAATATAGATTTTTTTATAGATTAAAACGTGTACTAAATCACATTAATCGATGATCTATCGAGTTCCGATTCTCAAATTATTAGAACTGTGCAATAATCAATAAAATATGAATACCATCAATGACATCACTGAATTTTTAAATAGCGAAACAGACATCAATCAAGTTAAATTGGACAAGCTGTTTGAAATGTTATATCCAGAAGTAAAAAAGATAGCCAATATGCAGTTATCAAAAATCCTAAAAACATCTGAAGTCACTCCCACTCTATTGGTAAACGAATGTTATCTGAAGCTGAATAATTCATCTAATGTGAACTTACAGAATAGAAAGCATTTCTTTTGCTTGGTTTCTCGCTGCATGCGTTTTCACTTGATAGACCTGATTCGCAAACAATACAAAAATAATAATCAAGTTAACAACACACAATTTAGTATTACCCAAATTTCTGCCGATGACTCTACAGGTATTGATTTACTAGAACTCAATCATGCCCTAGAAAGACTAGAAACAATGGACAAAGAGTTATTGAAGATTGTTGAGTTGCGGTTTTTTGGAGGGTTTTCACTTGATGAAATTTCTGAATTGCTAGAAACCAATAAAGCAAAAGTATACCGACAATGGCTGCTGGCCAAATCAATCTTGGTTAATCTAATTGATGAAGAAAATGAATGATAACAGAACAAACCACGATTGGAAAAAAGCCATTGAGATTTGCAAAGACTTAGATCAACTGAGTCATGAAGAAGCCCTTGCAAAAATAAACGAATTAAATCTAAGTGACAGCATAACAGCCAAAGCCAATAGCATCATGTCGCGCCTAAATGAAGAACATGAAGTATTTGACAATAATCCATCCAAAATACTAAACAAAGCACAAACCAATGATTTCAACAATCTTATTGGCAATACCATAGACTCTTATAAAATAATCGCATTGATAGCAAAAGGAGGCATGTCATCGGTCTTCAAAGCAGAAAAAGTTTTATTGGGTGTTCACAAACCAGTGGCTTTAAAAATACTTTCACCCTATGTGTTTTCAGATAAATCTGTAGAATTGTTTAATCGTGAACAGCTTATATTGTCTCAATTAGAGCACCCCAATATTGTCTCTTTTCATCACAGCGGTCGAACTGAAGATGGAACCCGTTATTTAGTGATGGAATACATTGATGAAGCACAGACCATAACTGACTATAGCCAAAACCATCAATTATCAACCAATGCAATCATTGAACTGGTCTATAAATTGGCCAAAGTTTTTATCTATGCACACAATAACCTCATCATACACAGAGACATAAAACCGACCAACATCCTTGTAGACAATCAGGGCACACTAAAAGTGATCGATTTTGGCATTGGTCAAATCATTTCAAAACACGACAAAACATCTACCCAAGTCTATACTAAAAATTCAGCATCGCCAGAACAAATTTTGGGCCAAAACGTGAGCATACAAACCGATGTATTTTCATTAGGGGCTGTGATGTTGGAGTTGTTGGTCAATAAAAACCCATTACCAGAAACAAATATCACCAATTATAACCCCCAAAACGATGTTAAACACATTAACAAATTACTTAAAGACTCATCTTTGGATTCTGATTTAAAAAACATCATTCGTACCGCCATGCACATAGATACAGCAAAACGTTATGCCAGCATGGACTCTTTTTCACAGGACTTAAATAATTGGATGAATAAAAGACCTGTCAATGCCTCATCTGACACTAAGATTTATAAAATTAAGAAATTCGTGATTCGAAACCCGCTGACCTTTGCACTCAGCCTGATTATTTTTGTTTCGATGTTAACAGGGATAGTTGTCGTAAATAATTACGCATCTAAAGCCCAAAAAGAAGCCGAGAAGGCCAAAACCACTTTAAGTTTAATTACCCAAGTTTTCAATCCAACTGACTCATGGAATCCTCCAGAACCAAATAAATCATTGCAACAAGCCTTAGACGAATTTAGTGAAAATAAACTGCCTTCATTAGACCTTGATAAAGACATAAGAACAAACCTACACAAAACCTTAGGAGAGATATACATTAACTACGGTTTATATAAAAAATCTCATACCCAGTTTCAGGCAGCTTTATCGTTATTTACGCCAAGTGAATTAAACAACTCAGAATCTGCGTTATACATTCAGTATCTTTTAGGTACCAATCAAAGAATTTTAGGCCAGAACACAGATGCATCTACATTATTAAGGAAAACACATGATAGTTTAGTAGCTAAATTCCCTAACAATTATAACCTTAGACTTGAAATTTTAACCAGTCTAATGGATAGCTATTACGGCGTGTCAAACTATCAATCAGATGCTGCACATAATGTTGAAAAAGAAATTCTGGAAACCATAGCATCAGGAAAAGTAGACGATAAACTTGAAATCTCAAGTGCTTATGATGCATTGGCAGTTAAGGCGCAATTTCAACAACCGAAAGATTTCAAATTAGCAAAACAGTACTTAAACAAAGCTTTGAATATTGTCAACATTCCACAATATACTCAAACATTTGAATATTATAATCTACAACGGACACTGGCTCACATAGAAATAAGGCAAGACAATTATCAACTTGGCGGAGATATTTTATTAAAATTAATTAATAAAATTAAGAATACCAATCCCGATAACACACTTTTAAATCGATTATATGAGGATTATTCAACTGTTTTATTCAAAATGGGGAAATATAAACAATCGATTAATGCCCTAACACAAGCAATAGAAATTTCTAATCTAGCAAATAGTGAATCGTGGTTATATTTTCCATTATCAAAAAGAGCCATGTACCACATTCGCTTAAATGACTTTAAGTCTGGACTAGTAGATCAAATGAATTTAATTCCAATTGCTGCAAAATATAAAACCAACAACCTTGCAGATAGCTTTAATAATTTATCTTTGATCATGCATTCGTTAGGGCATACAGACATTGGAAAACAATTGACTAAACTGGCCATAGCAAACCTTGACCAGGATGGTCCATACTATATAGGCTTTATTGAGTATTATTATTTAGCCTCTGGCATAAATAATTGGTTTGCTAAAGATACAGTAGCGGCGAAATCTGACCATGCTAATTCAATAGAATACATAGGCTGTCTCTTATACACATCTCCGAGCCCACGAGACAGGCAGAAAT
>CAJXVJ010000003.1 GCA_913061105.1 uncultured Alcanivoracaceae bacterium
AGATTTCTGCCTGTCTCGTGGGCTCGGAGATGTGTATAAGAGACAGAAATAGAAGCGTTGTTTTACGACTCAAAATTTTGGAGCATTAACAAATTCAATCTTGTATCAATTAAAAACAAAGACTATGTTAACCCTGGATCAGAAAGTATTAATATTAAAATAAGAAAATACATCATAGAAAAAACCGATCGACGTTTTGATGGGAAAATATTTTTATTTACACATCCAAGGTACTTAGGGTTCGGTTTTAATTCTGTTAATTTTTATTTTTGTTTTGAAGGCAATGCAATCAAATACATTATATCAGAGATAAATAATACGCCTTGGAAAGAAAAGCACCTGTACTTTCATGATAACAGCGAAAATACAAATCCAACAAAAGATAACAAATCTGGCGTATTATCATTTAACTTTAATAAAGAGTTTCACATTTCTCCGTTTGTTGATATGGATATCAAATACGACTGGAAGTTTGAATTGACCGAAGACAAAATAAAAATTTCTATGAAACTTTTAAAAGGCAATACAACTCCTCTGAAGGTTTATTTGAATACAAGTTTAACTCACATAAAAAAGAGCAACACATCAAAATGGGCCTTAAAAAAACCATATCAGGCTTTGAAAATGTCAGCAGGCATCTATTGGCAGGCGTTTAAATTGTGGTTAAAAAAAGTTCCAATTTATGATCATCCCAAAACAGCCAACGAAGAAGCAATTAACAACAATATCAAATCCAAGATTAAGAGATAACAACATGAACAAAACAAAAGCCATCAATGCAGGCTCAATAGCAAAACAAGACAGTAAATTTGATTCTATAATCAAGTCTCAATTTTTAAAACAGATGAGCAAGTTAGAACGGTGCCATTTAGAAATCATTGATGGTCAAGACAGCTATATTTTTGGAGATGAATCTAGTGAATTGAAATCAACGATAGCCATCCATGACAATGAGTTTTATCATGCTATTGCATTTAAAGGCAGCATTGGAGCTGCAGAACAGTATATGTTAAAACACTGGACGACTACAAACCTGACTGATTTGGTCAGGGTTTTTGTTAGAAACCAAGATTTACTCGACCAACTTGAAGGTGGTAGCGCATGGTTGAAAAATGCGATGTTCAAAGTGGCCCATTTCTTTAATAAAAACACCAAAGATGGGAGTAAGAAAAACATATCAATGCACTATGACTTAGGCAATGAGTTGTTTAAACATTTTCTAGATGACAAAATGATGTATTCATCGGCGATTTATCAGTCCCCAGATGACTCACTTGAAACAGCCAGTGATTTTAAATTAAAAACAATTTGTGAAAAATTAAATTTATCGCCATCCGATAACTTGATAGAAATTGGCACAGGATGGGGTGGGCTGGCCATATATGCTGCAAAAAAATATGGCTGTCATGTAACCACAACGACTATATCAAATGAACAATTTGCTTATGCTAAGGACTTGATAAAGAAGAACAACCTAGAAGATAGAATCACATTATTAAAACAAGATTACCGCAATTTGACTGGCAAATATAATAAATTAGTATCAGTAGAAATGATTGAAGCTGTAGGTCATCAATACCTGGAAACATATTTGCAAAAATGCAATGACTTACTGACAGATGATGGGCAGGCATTAATCCAAGCCATTACCATTGAAGATCATCGTTATCTACAATCTTTGAAATCAGTAGACTTTATTAAGAAGTACATATTTCCCGGGAGTTTTATTCCATCGGTTTCAGCAATAATGAATGCGAGTGTAACATCTACAAAGCTGAAACTATTCAATATGGAAGATTTTGGCATGAGTTATGCCAGAACATTAAATGCTTGGAATACCCGCTTCAACCAAAATATTAAAGAAATAGATGCATTGGGTTATGACGATACCTTCAAAAGAATGTGGGAGTTTTATTTTAGTTATTGCGAAGGTGGTTTTATTGAAAAATCAATCAGTGTGGTACATTTGTTGTTTACAAAGCCACAGTGTGAAAAATCACAGATATTGGCATATTAAGCATGAGCAATACGGTCAATTTTATTCTTTTTCAAATGTTGTGGTTGAGTTCAGTTCTGGGAGCAGCTAACGGTATTTTGTGGCCAGCATGTGTGACTTTATCTTTGATGGTTGTTGTTTTCTTAAAATCAAAATACGCCCATTCTGCCAACTTAAAGTATGTTGTTTTTTCTGTGTTCTTTGGGTTTGTTATAGACAGTATTTTGGCAAGCTCTGGCTTAATTGAATACAAGTATAATCTTGGAATTATTTATTTGGCTCCTATTTGGATACTGTTTTTATGGATTGGTTTTGCATTGACTTTTAATCATTCAATGGCATGGATGTTTAAAAACAAAATGATGGCTAATGTTTTTATTGGACTGGGTGCCCCATTGTCTTATTTTTCAGCAGCAAAACTCAGCGCCATAGAAATAAATAACCTTTCTTTAACGCTGATCTTGATTTCCATCTTATGGCTGGGATTTTTTAATTTTATAGGCGTTTTACAAGGATCAATCAAACAAAAAGAGGCATATCATCATGTATGAATATTTTTTTGAAGCTTTTGTTATTTGCGTGTTGATGCAATCTGTTGCATGGTGCTGGCAATACAAAACCAAAAATGCTGACATTGTCGACATCACATGGTCTCTGGGCATTGTTGTTTGTGCATTGTATTTTTATTTCGCTCTTGGTGATGTATTCAAGACTTCTGCATTGATGCTAATTTTTCCAGCGTTGTGGTATTTGAGATTGTCCATTCATCTCATTTACCGGTATCGAGTTGCGCACGAAGACAATAGGTACGCTTACTTAAGAAGCCATTGGAAAAAAAACACCCAACTCAAGTTTTTTCTATTTTTTATGTTCCAAGCTTTATTGATTTGGGTATTTTCTGTGCCTGCCTATTGGATCAGTCAGGTGCCATTTGAACTGAAAACAAATATAGTTATGGCTTTTATTGTGGGCGGTATTTCATTAATTGGAGTGACAATTGCAGACAGTCAATTGTTTCAATTTAAGCAATACAACCAAAACAAAAATAAAGTTTGTGACACTGGATTATGGAAATATTCAAGACACCCCAACTATTTTTTTGAGTGGGTCCATTGGCTTGTCTACCCCATTTTATTGATAGATACCATCTATTTTGGATGGTCACTAATTTATCCATTTTTAATGCTGTATTTTTTATTAAAACTAACAGGCATTCCTTTTTCAGAACAGCAATCATTAATTAACCGAGGAGATTCATACCGTGAATACCAAAACAGAACAAACAAATTTTTCCCATGGAAGCCAAAAGTCAGTTGATTTGGCCATAAAAGTTGTTGAAAAAGGATTACTTCCAGATTTTATGGTCCGGTTTGCAATCAGACAATTAGTAAAACAACGTCTTAATGAAGAAAGTGCTGGCGATCCTGAAATGAGCAGTCTAAAGTACAACAAGTTTTTACAATCATTAAAACAATCCTTTTTAGCCATCGATACAGATAAGGCCAATGAACAACATTATGAAGTTGATGCAGACTTTTATCACTTGGCACTTGGGAAAAGAAAAAAATACTCTTCATGTTATTACAATGGCAATGAATCGATTGATGAAGCTGAATTAAACATGCTGGAACTTTATTGCCAACGCGGGCAATTTGTTGATGGTCAAGAGATCCTTGAATTGGGTTGTGGCTGGGGCTCATTAACTTTGTTTCTGGCCGAAAAATATCCAAATTCTAATATTACTGGACTTTCAAATTCGCATTCACAAAGAGAGTACATTCAAAACCAGGCAAAAGAAAAAGGCTTAACAAATATTCATATCATTACATGCGACATCAATGAGTTTGAAATCAATAAAACATTTGATCGTGTCGTTTCCATCGAAATGTTCGAACATGTTAGAAACTATCAAAATCTATTTAATCAAATTTCACAGTGGTTAAAAGCTGATGGTTTGTTATTTATCCATGTATTTTGCCACAGATTTCTGATGTACCCTTTTCAGTCTGAAGGCAGTGATAATTGGATGGGCAAGTATTTCTTTTCTGGTGGGCAAATGCCAGCAGCAGATACTTTTCTTAACTTTCAAGAAAAGCTAAAAATTGAAACTCGGTGGATTAATAACGGCCAACATTATGAAAAAACTTCTAATGACTGGCTAAAAAACACAGATAAGCATAAACTTGAAATCCTACAAATATTTAAAAAAGTGTATGGACCAGACTATAAAATATGGTTTCAGCGCTGGAGAATTTTCTTTATGTCTTGTGCAGAATTATTTGGTTACAACAAAGGCAATGAATGGCTTGTAGGGCATTATTTATTTTCGAATAGAACGTGAAAACACAATACAAGAAATCATCGGACACTTATAAAAAGCTAAATAAGGTTTTTTATATACAACTCGTTTTCATTAGTTTGGTTACCATTGCCAGTGTTTTTGGCGCGGCCAAAGTTGTAGAAAATGTGCTGATAAAAGAAGCGCTAATAGGCGAGGCGGAATTTTTCTGGGAACATTATGATGAAGACAAAAATTTTACATTGCCAGTAACCATGAATTTAACGGGGTACTTGGTAACAGACAATGATTACTCACAAGTACCTGAACAATTAAGTCATTTACACGAAAACTATCAAAGAATTGATTTAAACGAAAAGCTTCCGATTGTTTATTTTACTGAGAAAGACAATAAAAAGCTGTATTTAATTTTTGAAGAAGCCCAGGTTTCTAAGTTGGCATTGTATTTTGGTATAGCGCCTTTGATCATTGTATTGTTGGCAATTTACTTACCGGCATTTTATTCATATGTACAATCTAAACGCGCAATTTCACCCATTTTGCAAGTCATTAAAAAAATTGAATCAGTCAAAGTTAGCAAGGGAGAACTTGAAAACTTAAATTTTGATTCGGTTTTGACCAGTGGCAACCAAGAAGTGGGTGCATTGGTAAATTCCTTCCAACAATTCTCTATGAGAATTACTGATTTTGTTAAAAGAGAACGTAATTTTGCACGATATGCCAGCCATGAATTAAGAACGCCATTAGCAGTTTTAAAAGGCTCTATAGCATTGCTAAAAATTCAAGACCTGACACCCAAACAACAACCCATTGTTAACCGCATGAACACCATGGTTTTAGAGATGCAAGATTTGCTCGATTCTTTGTTGCTTTTATCAAGGGAACAAGACATTGTTTTATCTCAACAACCGATTATTATTAACGACTATTTAAAAGAGATTGTTGCCAAAGCTGATGATGTTGTTGTTGAAAAGAACATAAAAATAAGCTTAGATTCGATTAACCTTATAGAGGCCCATATACCTGAACAATTATTTAGTATTGTCGTTAATAACTTGATTCGAAATGCATGTTTGTATAGTGAAGAAAATAGCATTATTAATATTTCCATAAGAGGATCAAAAATCATCATCCAAGATCGTGGCTTGGGCATGAGCCCGCAACAGTTAAAAGAGATTTTCAATCCATTTTATCGCGCAAATGAACATTCTGGTGTTAAAGGTTTTGGTTTGGGTTTATCGATTGTTCAATGGATTTGCACTCAGTGTAACTGGGAGATTGAATTTCACAGTGAATTGGATAAGGGCACAGTGGTAACTCTTGATATTAAAAATGTAACCAAGCTTACTTAGTTTGAATGCCATTACCTGGTTGAAGCATTACATGTCTTCCAATTTAATGCCGATTGTTGGAATGGTGTGTAACAATTGCTTATCAAAGGGCTTATCAATGGTTTTTCTTAATAGATAAAGGTGGCTTCTTAACACGTCAGATTCAGGAGATAAATCACCCCACAGTTCTTTGGATAGCCTTTCTTTTGAAATGACTTCTGGAGATTTCAACATTAGGACTTTTAAAATTTGAAGGCCTGTTGGCGATACTTTTAGTACTTTTCCTTGTCGACTCACTTGGAGTGTTGCTTGATCAAAAATCAAATCGCCTACCGATAAGCTAGATTTGTTGAGTTCGCCTTTGAATCTTTTGATTAATGCCGTTAATCTGGCGACTAATTCTTTCGGATCAAATGGCTTTACCAAATAATCATCAGCACCAGTATCAAACCCTTTAAGCTTATCATCCATTTGATCTCTGGCAGTCAACATGATAATTGGGATATCAGATTTTGCTTCGTTTCGCACTTTATCACACACCGCAAACCCATCTATTCCTGGTAGCATGATGTCTAATACGATGGCATCATAAATATTGGTGACAGCCAAATGAAGACCAGACAAACCATCCAACGCATAATCAACATCGAACCCTGAGTGTTGAAGGTATTCACCAATAGTGGTTGCCAATTCTTTGTGGTCTTCAATGATTAATACCGAAGCTTTGTTCATGTGATTTTCTGCTGGTTAATTGAACACTATTTTAACATAATATCGTAAAACAAAAGTAACTTTTGATCAATCTAGGTAATCCACTACTTGTTGTCTTTTTCTGTCCACAGTTAATCGGGTAATATCTGGCCTAGAGTAATGTCCACAGGCATCAAAGTTCTGTCTTTCCTCTAATACTCGGTTGTAATCTATCTCTGCACAGATGATTTCTTCATTGTTTTCAACTGGAGGAACGACCCATTGTCCATCAGGTCCAGCAATACAAGAGCCTCCATTGGCTAACACATCTGGTGCGTTGTTTAAAATCAAGTCAAGATGTGGCGTTTCTTTTGGGAAATCTGATGCTCTCATAATACTTGAAACCGAAACCACAAATGAACGTGATTCTTTGGCAATGAAACGGGTGATATCTTTTGTATTGTTTACAGAGCCAGGCCACACTGCGATGTGAAGGTTTTCACCTTGTCCATATAGGGCGGTTCTGGCCAAAGGCATCCAGTTTTCCCAACAATTTAAACCGCCTACAGTAAATGGAGGCAAATCATGTACAACCAGCCCATTGCCATCACCAGGTGACCAACTTAAGCGTTCTTCATAAGTTGGTTGTAGTTTTCTGTGGACGGATTTAATCTGACCATTTTGATTGATGTAAACCAATGAACAATAGAGGCTGTGCCCGCCCCTGTTTTGTGCTCTTTCTATAATACCTAAATAAACAGCAATTTTGTTTTGAGCAGCCATTTGGCAAATGCCATCCAAGTCACCTTTGTCTATTTGTATTGAGGCACGAAGGTAATGTGCATGAATTTCTTTCTGAATTTTAGAATCAAATTCTGAAGCATTTGTTAATGACAGCCAAAAAGGATAACCTGGTAATAAGCCTTCAGAAAAAACCACCAACTCACAATTTTTGTTTGTTGCATCATTAATTGAGGCTTTAACTTTTTCAATGGTTTTTTCTTTATTAAGCCATACAGGAGCAATTTGTGCCATACCAATTTTGAGCGTGTTTTTAGACATTTTGATCAACTAAAATTATATTTCCATCAGGATCAATAACAGAAAAACTGCCAGGACCAGAATCATCTGCTAGGTTTTCTTGGACAGTTTCAATGCCCTTGGTATTAAACTCTTTGTGCAAGACACGAACATCATCGAATTCATCAAGTTCGTTACAGTCTTTGTCCCAACCAGGATTAAAAGTCATTAAATTCGAATCAAACATGCCTTGGAATAGTCCAATAGTATGATCGCCATTTCTTAAAATTAACCACCCTTGTGCTTGTACACCACCTATTTGAATGAATCCTATTTTTTCATAAAATTCTTTTGATTTTTCAATGTCTTTTACAGTTAAACTGACTGAAAATGCGCCTAGTTTCATATATCACCTTGTGTTTTATTATTTTTTTCCAGAAATGCCAAAACAACATCCCAGGCTTTTTTAGTTGAATGTTTGGTTCTTTCTTCAACTAACATGGAGGAACCATGTACTCCGTTTTCAGAGATCAGCATTTGAAATCCATGTTTTTTGAACAATTCGAATTGTTTTTTTGCAGAAGGGTATTCCATTTCTTTATCAGGTCTGGCTATCAACCCTTTTACAGATAGCTTATCTGCCAAATCATTTGGTGAACAATTCCCCATGGGTTTGCCTGATGCTGGTGAAAATGCCAAAAACGCAGAAATGTCTTCAGGATATTCAACCGCCAATTTAATCACCAAGGCAGCACTAAAACTACTTCCCCAAACGTAAACCGGGCTGGCTTCATTTGAGTTTTTAATGTATTTTAAACTGGCCACCAAATCAGGGTAGGCTTGACAATAACTGTAATCTTTCTTGGTGAGTGAAGCAACAGTTCGATTAGGTGCTCCAAATTTATCTCCTCCACTTCTTAAATCGACAGCCAAAACATTGTAGTTGTTTGCTGTTAATTTAGGGATGATAGATGCATACTCTCCTTGTGCGCTGCCACGCGCTTGATGGAACAATATGATTGTAGGTGCTTTTGTATTGGTTTTTTGTTGGAAGTAATCGGCATAGATTGTGGTGCCATCTTCAGATTGATAATTGACAGCTTTGTTATTTGTTTTTTTGCTTAATACCGTTTGTGAAAAAAGAACCAATGTAAATAAGAGAAGAAGGCTTTTCATAGAATACCTCGTGTTTTATTGTTTCATTATCCACCTCATGCCGTTTCTAAAGGCATCAGGAGCTGCAGAAAAGTGGTTGTGGTCTTCAAGCCACGCTACTTTCATAGACCATGGATGGGTTTTTTCGTTCCAATAACTCAGCCATTCATTTAAAGGTTGAATATAACGAGCTTCGTCATTTTTTGCTCTTGAAACATACAAAAGCCCTGGTTTTTTATTGTCGAAAGGAGTGCCTTTAAAAAATTCTAAGTTTCTATGTATGGCTGGATTACTTGCAATAACACCCCAAAAATTCTTGGGATGATACATTGTATTAAAAAGGGCAAACTGCCCACCCAATGATTGTCCAAACAATATTCTTTTCTGTTTATCAGATGGATAATTCTTCTCAATCATTGGGAAAAGCTCTTGGTTAAGCATGGATTGAAATTTTTCAGCACCACCATAATGTGCCCTGCCATTAGCAGGAGCAGTAAAATCATGACCTCTTGAATTGCCTTTCTTAAAATCATCAGTTCCATATGAAATGCCAACAAGGATAATATCAGGAATATCTTCAGCCAAATTTAAATATTTAGAATAGGATGCTAAAAGCGGAAATGTAATATCACCATCAAGCAAGTAGACGGTGATATATTTTGTTTTTTCTTTAAGTGGTTTAGGTGCTTTTACGTGAATGTGGTAGGTTTTATTCAGAACCTTTGAGTGCAATTCATGATAAACAGTATTTTCAATACTGTTTAGTTTTTCAAAGTCATTGGCAATGACACTGTTACACTTTATAAAAATTAACAGTATTACAAATAATATTTTCATGTTTAATACCATACTTAAGATTTAATTTACGCCAAGAGATAACTAAACATGCTTATTTCATAATCATTTTATGAAATCTAAAGCAACAGATTGTATTTCTGTTGCTTTAAATAATTAGCTTTTATCTCATTCAAATCCATTGGTAAAAATATTGTCTTCTGCAACAACTCGAATTATTCCTGACATTCCATTTCCACCAGGGCTACCATGAGGCTCGCAAAAATACCTGCTATTTCCCACTTCATTAAATGGGATATAAAAATTCCAATTACTTAAACTGGCTGAGGATGGTAGATTAAAACCGCTACCCAAACAACCTTCTGAACATAAAAAGCTGTCATCATCTGCCCGAACATTGTGGAATCCTTCGTCATTGATAAAATTAACAAAATCTCCTACTTCTATTTCGAGATCATCGGGAGAAAATTCAAAATTACTAGAACGTACTTCATGAACAACTCCTGTAGTTGGGGCCACAACATTGATTACGCCAGACATGCCAGAACCACCAGAACCACCATGAATTTCACAGAAGTAGTTAAAACTTCCAACAGTGTTAAATGTAATTTCTATTACCCATGCACCTGAACTTGGTTGGCCGCCACCATCTAATGGAACAACTTCACAATCTGTTGAGCAGCGAAAAGATCCATTATCAGCTACAACATTGTGTAAACCACTGGTATTAGTAAAGATGACTGAGTCTCCTGCTTCAATGTTTAATACAGCAGGTGAAAAAGTATTTGATGATACGGTGACGTTATGAACAGCAGAGATTGAGGCAAAACTGATGCACAGTAGTATTAGTGTGACGGTTATTTTAGTCGAAGTTTTCATGCGGTTTCTCATTAATGATTTGAATGTATAGGTTTATTATAAGTATTTTGGGCTTATAATATTAACACATTTTCAGATTGATGGCTTGGCAAAAACCTTAGATAGCTTGAAAATATATGCTATTTTTGGCATAAACTGCAATAAAATGTACTGCGTTGGCCAATGGTCTTTTGAAGAATTTTTTTACCGCAATTGACGCAAGGTAAATCTTTTCTGCCATAGACTTTTAATTCTTGTGCAAAATAACCAGGTTTGCCATCGGCATTGATAAAATCTTTTAATGTGGTGCCACCAGATTGAATGGCTTGTGCAAGTACCTGTTTGATGACAAGTGCCAATTGTTTGTATTTGGCTAATGACACCTTACCCGCAGGTTTATTTGGATGAATGCCTGCTATAAACAATGACTCGCTGGCATAGATATTGCCAACACCAACAACAATGTGTCCGTCCATAATAAAGTTTTTTACTGCTTGGGTTTTATTTAAAGATTTTTTCTTTAAATATTGACCATCAAAATCTGGTAACAAGGGCTCAGGTCCAAGTTTATATATCAATTTGTGGTTTTTAAAATCTTGGGAATCAAGCACGCACCCAAAACGCCTTGGATCATTAAACCTTAAAATTGTACCATCATCCATAATCATTTCAAAATGGTCGTGTTTAGCCAGCGGCGTTTCATTATTTATAATCATTAATGATCCTGACATGCCTAAATGGAGAATCAGGGTGGCTTTGGTTTCTAGGTGTATGAGGATGTATTTTGCACGCCTTGATATTGATGTTATTTTTTGAGTTAAATATTTTTCAGGAAGGTCGTCAGGAATCGCCCACCTTAAAGACGGGTTGTATACATTTATTTTTTGGATTCTTTTGTTTTCTAGCCAAGGCTTTATACCGTTAACAGTGGTTTCTACCTCTGGCAGTTCAGGCATCTTTGTCCTCTAACCAGCCAACTATCAAATTATGCGCAACGGTATATCTTGGGGCTATTGTAATGTAGCCATCTTTCATCATTTCTTGTAATTGTAGGCGTGTAAACCATTGGACATCTTCCAGCTCATCATCAACTTTGATGTCTTCATTTTCAGCTTCGGCAGTAAATGCCAACATTAATGAGGCGGGAAAAGGCCAAGGTTGTGATCCAAAATACTTAATGTTATTGACACGAATATTGGATTCTTCCTCAACTTCACGTTTAACTGCTTCTTCAATCGTTTCCCCGGGCTCAACAAATCCAGCAAGGGTTGAATAGGCATAGGTGGGCCATTCTGCTTTTCTACCCAGTAAACATTTGTCTTCATAGGTGACCATCACAATAATGGCGGGTTCAATGTGGGGAAATTGTTCATGGTTGTTTTGGCACACCAATTTATGGCCTGCCATTTCAAGAGTATTGGCGGTCCCACATTTCGGACAAAATTTCCGATTGCGTTGCCACAAATCTAATCCACGGGAATACAAGGCAATATGTGCCAGTTCATCATCTAGTTTTAAGGCGTACCTTCGCAGCGATGCAAAACGTTTGCCGACTTCTTTTTCTAGATCAGCTGCTTGCTCATCGTTTAACGGGCAGGAGTACCACATTTGATCTCCAATTAACCCAAGAAAGCATTGATCCTCACAGTCAAAAGGGTTGCTTCTTCTATAAAAACTGCTGTGTTGGTTCATGTAGATATGGCGACCATTGTAGACAGGAATATATTTGGCATCGTGGCTTTGCTTCATTTCTTCTAACTGTGCTGTTCTCTCACGCAAATGAGAGGCACGATTTAGCTTATCAGTACCAAAATATATGTTCTTTTCTTTTTTTGCCATAAAATGTATTTATATTGAAAAGGAACTGCCGCACCCACAAGTAGTTTTTGCATTGGGGTTTTCAATGACGAACCTAGAGCCTTGTAAATCCTCTTTGTAGTTTACTACTGAGCCCATTAAATAGGGAAAACTCATTGGATCAACCATCATTTCAACGCCATCGTTTGTAATGATAAAATCTCCATCTTCGGTTTCTTCTTCGAATGCAAAGCCATATTGAAAACCAGAACAACCTCCACCAATGATATAAACCCGCAGTTTTAAATCTGGATTTTGTTCTTCTAAAACCAGTTCTCGAACCTTGTTAGCTGCAGAATCAGAAAGTACCATGTTTTGTTGCATGTTATTTATCGCCTGCTACTTAGATTTTTTATCATCAATTTTAGTGATGCTTCTGGGTTTGTCTGCTTCTTGATAAATTAATTGACCATTAATTTTAGAACCTGTTTCCATCTCTATGTTTTGATAATACACATTGCCTTCAATGTTGGCTTTTGAAGCCACTTCAATTTTCCCAGAGGCTGTTATGTCACCTTTTACTGTTCCATTGACTATTAAGTTTGCCACTTGAATTTTTCCTTCGACGATGCCTGTTTCACTTATGGTTAACACATCATCGGTTTGTTCACCAATAAGGCTACCAGTTACTTTGCCATCTAGGTGTAAAACACCTTTAAAAATGACATCACCGTTGATGTTGGTATTTTGGCCCAATAATGTATCAAGTTTTGAGGGTGTAGCAGATGAAATGCTATTTGGTGTTGTATTATTGTCTTTATTATTAAACATACTCGTGTACCTATTTTAAGTGTGAAGCCCAATTAACATTATGTTTTACGGACTTGGATTTTTTGTTTTGGGGGAATAATTCTACTACCAGTTGTTCCGCTTTGAAACCTTTGGGCAATGAAAAGTCCAAAGAAATCTTTTGAAAATACTTAAATTCATACTTTGAGTCTTCTTTTTTATCTATTGAAATGGTTTTTTTGATATCTTCTTGCTTACCAATCACACTAATTTCAAAGCTGCCAGAAATAATGCTAGCTTTCTGAATCTTCTGGACCAAGGTGGCTTCAAGCCTATAATTGTTGTTATCCATTACAAAAATATTATTATCAAAAACCCTCAACCCTTTATTTTCTGAGTTAGGACTTAATAATTGTTGATAAAAACTTATCTCTGACTCCAAATTATTTTGAATGTTTAGTTGGGTTTTAAAATCGTTTTGTAAATTTTTAACAGCTTCATTTTTTATGGTGTTTTCAGCATTTAATTGACTGATTTCGACTGCCATTTCTTCAACTTTTTGTTGGGCTGTCGTTTGTAATTGCTCAAGTATTTGATTTCTTTCAACAGTTCTGCTAATTGAGTTTTCAGAAAATATTTTATAACCAAAATAGCCTGCTATTAATCCTAATAGAAACAATATTACAGGAAAAATTTTATTTAACTTTTTTGATTCTTCATGGGTTTCTTGAATGGAATATTTTGGTAGTTCGATGCTCACAATGATTTATTTTAAAAAGGACGTTAGATTATAACACTTAGTGGTCATGACAAGGTAAAATACAACTTTTGCAGGGTGATAATCTCATGTTATGGGTTAAAATATTTCATATATTCTTTGTTATATCGTGGTTTGCAGGAATATTTTATCTGCCTAGATTATTTGTTAACCATGCCACTAATAAACTGGGTGAGAAACACAAAATGTTGTGTGGAATGGAACACCGTTTGTTAAAAATGATGGATTTCACATTGGTTTTTGTTCTTATCTCAGGAGTTGGTTTTTTATATTTGATGTCAAGTGGGTTTGAAGGATATTATTTTCAGTCGCTTTGGATTCACCTAAAATTAAGTTTGGTAGCGGTACTTATTATGTATCATTTTTGGTGTAAACAGATTCATAAAAAGTTTTTACTAGGAACAGAAACACATTCACACAAATGGTTTAGGGTGTTCAATGAATTGCCTGTATTTGTTTTGTTAGCAATATTGTATTTGGTGATTGTTAAACCAATTTAAGAGAATAAACTCTTAACTATAAGGGTTTGCTTCACCGTTTTCTGTGGTTTTGAATCTTTTGTGAACCCATAAATATTCCGATGGATTGCGCTTGACCATTTCTTCGATGCCTTGATTAACGAGTGCGGTATCAGATATGGAATCTTTTGTTGGAAAATTATCCATTGGCGATGAAATTGTTAGGGTGTAATGGGGTGGTTGTTGGTTTCTTTGAACATGAAAAAACAAAACTTTACATTTTGATAATCGCGCCATTTGGTGTGTGGCTGTGATCGTGGCAGCAGGCTTTCCAAAAAAGGGCACAAAAACGGACTGTCCTCTTCGGTAGTCTTGATCTGGGGCGTACCACAATATACCTCCTGATTTTAAGTGTTTGATTATAGGGCGCAGTTCATCGCGTTTGAACATCTTTGTTGCATATTTTAGGCGTGATTTTGTGACAATGTATTCCGTCAATGGGTGCTTGTGAGGTCGATACATGCCTGCTATGGGATATTTGTTACAAAGAATTTTACCGCCCATGTCTAGCGCTGTGAAATGTCCAGCGACCAACAATATGCCTTGATTTTTATGCAAACATTCTTGTATGTGTTCACCACCAATGATTTTGGCATTTGATTCTATTTTTTTAGTCGATCCAAGAAAGGCTTTAATGGTTTGGGTAAACATGATGCCCAGTTCGTTAAAGTGTTGTTTAATGAGTTGTTTTTTTTCAGATGGATTTAATTCAGGAAAGCAAATACTTAAATTGATGGCAACAACATTGCGCCGTGATTTTAGTACCAGTTTGACAAATCCGCCTAAACCTTTACCAAAGACAATGAGTATTTGGTAAGGTAATTGAGCAATTAACCAAACAAATGAATAAATTATCCAACTTAAAGCAAATTTGAAAAATGAAGGTTTTTGAATCATTGGTGAATTATAACAATGACTGAGACGGATATTCTTAATTTTTAATAGAAACTGGTGTAAAATGATTTTTTTAATAATTTTGGTGATGGTGTGAATACAGTGTTCAATCAATTTCTTGGTCATAGCCCTAAGTGGTTTAAACTAGCAATGATCGTTTTTTTAGTCATTTGTTATCCAGCAAAATTGCTGTTGGGTGATGACAATGTTGATGTGCTTGGTTGGGCATTTATTGCCATGTTTATTATGACATTGGCGATGGCGTTAAAATGTTACCCTTTACAATCAGGGGGCTTGCTTGGGTTAGCAATACTCATACTTGGGTTGACCGACTATCATCATGTTTGGAAAGAAATTGTCGATAACTTAGAAGTCATTCTCTTGCTTGTTTTTATGGTAAGTTTCATCTATTTTATGAAACCTTTGTTGGTGTTTATATTTGGTAAGTTACTTGTAAAAGTTAAAAACAAGATAGTTATATCTTTGCTGTTCTCTTTTTCAGCTGCTTTTTTATCGGCCTTTTTAGATGCGTTAACCGTTACTGCTGTATTAATAACTGTATTTGTTGCCTTATATGGCGTATATGAAAAAGTGCATTCGACCATTGGCATTGATTATGACCATGATGGTACCTTGGATAGAAAACAAATGGGTGGTGAAACACTGGCAAAATTTCGTGCTTTTATACGTTCATTGGTGATGCATGGTGCAGTAGGTACAGCATTGGGTGGCGTATGTACAACTGTTGGTGAACCACAAAACTTACTAATTGCGGGCAAAATGGGTTGGGATTTTATGGAGTTTGCCTCTCAAATGGCGCACGTTACTATTCCTGTATTTATTGCTGGTATGTGTACGGTTGTAGTTGTTGAGGTTACCAAAACATTTGGTTTTGGTGCAAAATTAGATGACGGCGTGCGTGAAATTTTAAAAAATTACATGCAAGAAGAAGATGAAAAAAGAAACAGAAAGGATAAATATGCATTAATCATACAAGGAATCAGTGGTATTTTATTGATTGTGGGTTTGGCAATACACATTATGCCAGTTGGTTTAATTGGCCTAAGTTTATTAGTCATAGTAACAGCTTTTACAGGGATTACAGAGGAGCACCAAATAGGTAAAGCCTTTGAAGAGTCATTGCCTTTTGTATCGTTGTTGGTTATATTTTTTATTGTAGTTGCTATGATTTCAGATTTAGGGTTGTTTAAACCTGTGATTCAATATGTTTTAGAAATGCCGCTGGAACAACAGCCTAAAGCTTTTTTTCTAGCTAACGGTTTACTCTCTGCAATTAGCGATAATGTGTTTGTAGCAACAGTCTATATCAAAGAGATTGAGGCTGCGTTTAATGCTGGTCAAATAACTAGAGAGCACTTTGATGCTTTAGCTGTTGCAATTAATACGGGAACTAATTTACCGTCTGTAGCAACACCGAATGGTCAAGCAGCCTTTTTATTCTTACTGACCTCAGCTTTAGCACCAGTGATTAAATTGGGTTATATGCGCATGGTTATTATGGCTTTACCGTACACCATTGTGTTAACTATAGTGGGCTATATAGCTCAGTAAATATTTACTCACTATAGAAAGATTAAACGCTCATATTATTGGGCGTTTTTTGTGTGTATAAGTTATTGAATTACGTTTATGAATTTTAGGTAAAAAAACCCAGCAACAATAAAGTTGCTGGGAAATAAAAAATTGATTTGGGGAAATCAATTTTTCAGATTCATTCAAAAAGGGGGGAGAATGAATCATAAACAGCATAAGGTATGCCACTTATTCGTGTATAAGAACATGAATTAATTTAAATTGCAAGCCACATTTTAGCAATTGCTAATATATACTATGCATTTAACGAAAATTTAACCTGATTAAGGTTTTTTAACCAACAATGACAATATTTATTTTGTCTGATCATAATATAATCTTCCATTATTCCACCAGTAAATCAATGGTTTGTGAATCATCACCATCAGAGAATTTAATGGTATACTTGCCTTTTTGGATATATATATCATGCCCTAACCTTATTCCCTCACTTACTGGAGTTAAAGATTTATTCAAGGGTTTTTCTTTGTCTTTATTTTTGGTTTTTTCTGCTTTAAGTGCTAATTCAATATCAACTTTATAATCCCAATTCCAAACATTTAAGCCTGTAGAGAAGTGCTCATGACTGGCATAAACAACCTGTTCATTTTCATCAATAATATCAACATGCACTGTTTTTTCAGATCCAGACCAGACCATAAACTCATGTTTATCTGGGGTATCATTAATGAACCAACGTGATGGTCGAGCATTCCAAGAAGACTTGGCTTTAATGTCATTGGGTTTGAATATATACAGTTCCTTATCTGTGAAATCTTTGTGGTTTTGTATCATAGAAACATCTGTTATCCAGATACTGCGACCATGTGTGGCAACAACCAATTCATTGTCTCGAGGATGTACGACTAAATCGTGCACAGGAACGGTTGGGAAGTCATTGCCTAAAGCTTGCCACTTTTGTCCAGCATTGATAGAAAAGTAAACCCCTTTATCAGTGCCAACATAAACCAAATTTTTGGTTTTAGGATCTTCTTTGATGACATTAACGGCTTCATTTGGCAAGTTATTGGCAATTGATTTCCATGTTTTACCAAAATTAGTGGAGTGATAAACATAACTTTGAATGTCATCACTGCGGTAATTATTTAAAGTTAGCCACAATGTGTTTTTATCATGTTCTGAGGCAACAACACGTGAAACCCATAATTTTGCAGGTAATTTTTTTCCAACATTTTTCCAATTTCTGCCATCATCAGAAGTGACCCAAATCATACCATCATCAGTACCAACAATCATTCGTCCAAATTCTAGGGGAGATTCTGAAATACTAGTTATGGTTGCATAGGGCACGTCACCGTTTTTAAAAGACTGGGTTAAATCTTTACTGATGGCTTTCCAATTTTCACCTTTATCAAAACTGCGAAACAGCTTATTGGCTCCATAATAAATGATTTCTGGGTTGTGGTTGGATAGAATCACAGGTGTATTCCAATTGTACCTTAATGGTTTTTCATCGATGAAATTGGGTGGTTTAATTGATTTAGGTTGTCCTTCTCCAAGCTTAAAATAGTTGCCAAATTGAAACCCAACATATGTAGTATCATCATCAACACTGACATACATACCATCACCGCCAAAAAGTCTTTTCCAAGATTCTCCATCTTCCCACTTTGTTTGACTGGAGCCTTTTAAGGTGCCATTGTCTTGCAATCCACCATAGACATTATAAGGTTCATTCATGTCGACATTGACAGTGTAAAACTGCCCCACAGGTTGGTAATCCAGTTTGCGCCAGTGCTCTCCTCCATCATAGGATTCATCCGCACCGCCATCATTGGCTGCAATAATGTGTGATGAGTTGTTTGGGTCAATCCAGACTTCATGATAATCGACATGGACACTGGGATCATACAGTGATGTCCAGTTTTTGCCACCATCGGTAGATTTGACCAATGGAACGCCCATTGTATAAATGGTGTCAGCATCATTTGGATCAACATGAATTTTGCCAAAATAATAACCATAGGTGAATACTATATTTGATAAGGGCAATTCATGGGTTTTAGTAAAGCTATTACCAGCATCATCTGATCGGTACACTTCAAGCCCTTTAATATCTGTATTGAATAAATTGCTATTGGCATCTTTTAATGATTTGACCAATTCTTGAGGGTTCATAGTGCCATCTTTTAAATCCTTTAATACAGTTTCAGATGTGGTTTGCGGTGGAAAATTGTTGTCTCTTAAAAATTTCTCCAGCTCTTTCTCATCCTGCAACAGTAATTCCTCGGAGCTCATGGTTTTTAAGCGCTTGGCATTTATAGCAGTATCACCCATGTCCCATTGCGCTTCTGGCAATATTTCTTGGTTGTCGACAACTACATAGACAATATTTGAATCTGATTGGGCAACATCAACACCCATGCGGCCAACATACTTACCAGTAGGCAAACCATTTGTTAGTTCTTTCCAGCTTTTTCCTTGATCGCTGCTTTTGTAGATCTTGCTTCCTGGGCCTGATTCTATAAAGTCCCAAGCTTTCCTCTCTCGTTGCCAAGCACTGGCATATATATCACCATTACTGGCCAGGGACAAATCTACAAAGCCAGTTACCTTGTCACCTTCTAATGTTTTGTTCCATGTTACACCGGCATCTTCAGATACAAAAACCCCACGGTCACCACCTTTTGAATACAAAGGCCCCAGAGAAGCGACATAAATTCGATTGGAGTTTTTTGGATCAACAATGACATCTCCAATACGGCTCGTATCACCTAGTCCCATGTGTTTCCAACTTACTCCGGCATCTGTAGACATATAGACACCCATGCCCGCATAAGAAGAACGTGAAGAGTTGTTTTCACCTGTTCCCATCCACAATATTTGATCGTTATTGGGGTCAACATCGAAACCACCTATGATTTGCGTGGGCAGTTTATCAGTCATCGGTTGAAATGTTATGCCTTTGTTTTCTGATTTCCAAAGGCCGCCTGAGGCATAGGCAATATATAAAATATTTTCGTTTTGTCTTGATGTTCGAATGGCAACGCTCCGACCGCCTTGAACAACGGGTCCAACATTGCGCCATGGCAATGCTTTGTAGTTGGATTGATCAACCAATTTTTTATGCTGATCCCATGCTTGTTGTTGGTTCTGATAATTGTCATCAACAAAGGCAAAAACACCAAAACTAATAAAGGTGAGGAGAATTGTGTTAAAAATTTTCATATACATACAGTCTGATTTTGAAAGTATCTATGATTATGCTTATCAATTGGTTGTGTTACAATATTTTTTTTAAAATTGTGGTATTAGTTGCTGTTAGTATGAAAGTATGAATATAATTATGTCATTAAACCTTCAAATAAAACAAATATGCCAGACATAGAAGTTTCTAATCAATTATTTACACAAGCCGCCATGTTAATGTTTGTGGGAATGGGCTTTGTCTTCGCCTTTTTGGGGTTGTTAATTGTTGTCATACGGTATTTTATTTCTCCATTGGCAAAAAGGTTCCCAGATAAAGTCACCACCACAACAACAAACATATCAAACAATCAAGATACTGCAGTTATTGCCGCCATTACTGGTGCCATCAATAATTATCGCAAAAAACACAAATAAAAAGCACAAATACAAAACAGGAAAAGCATAACATGCAAAAAAACACAAAGCCATTGGGCATCACTGAACTGGTATTAAGAGACGCGCATCAATCACTGTTAGCCACACGCATGCGCATTGAGGACATGTTGCCCATTGCACCAGTACTTGATGAAGTGGGATTTTGGTCGATTGAATCTTGGGGTGGTGCGACATTTGATTCTTGTATTCGATATTTAGGGGAGGATCCTTGGGAGAGGATTCGTGAATTAAAAAAACTCATGCCTAAAACAAAACAGCAGATGTTATTTCGAGGACAAAACATATTGGGATATCGTCATTATGCTGATGACTTGGTTGAGAAATTTGTAGAAAGAGCCTATGTTAACGGCGTAGAAGTTTTTAGAATATTTGATGCGATGAATGATGTGCGCAACATGCAATCTGCCATTAAAGCCACCAATTTAGTGGGTGGTCATGCCCAAGGGACTCTTAGCTATACAGTCAGCCCTGTTCACAATTTGGAAGGTTGGCTAACCATGGCAAAACAATTGGAAGACATGGGTTCTGACTCATTGTGCATAAAAGACATGGCAGGATTATTAAAACCCTATGTTGCAACAGAATTGATAACAGAAATTAAAAAAGTGGTCGATATTCCCATAGCTTTACATTGTCATGCAACCACTGGATTAAGTATGGCAACACACATGAAGGCCATCGATGCAGACATTGACGTGATTGATACGGCGATATCATCAATGAGTATGACTTATGGCCATTCACCAACTGAAACCATGATTGCCATAGTTGAGGGAACAGAACGTGATACTGGATTGGATATCAATAAATTAGAAGAAGTAGCGACATATTTTAGAAAGGTACGAAAAAAATATGCTAAGTTTGAAGGCAGTCTGCAGGGAGTAGATGCACGCATATTAACCGCACAAGTACCAGGTGGCATGTTGACCAACATGGAAGGTCAGCTAAAAGAACAAGGTGCGGCTGATAAATTAGATGAAGTATTAAAAGAAATTCCTAAAGTGCGCAAAGACTTAGGCTTTATACCATTGGTGACTCCAACTTCACAAATTGTTGGCACTCAAGCTGTGTTGAATGTATTAACCGGTGAACGTTATAAATCTATCACAAAAGAAACAGAGGGCGTTCTCAAAGGAGAATATGGAGCCACAGCAGCAGAGGTTAATAAAGATTTACAACAAAAAGTGTTAGCTGGTGAAGATGTTGTTACCTGTAGGCCTGCAGATTTATTAGCCCCTGAAGTTGAGAGTTTAACCAAGGAATTATTAGATATTGTAAAAAAAGAAGACATAACATTAGCGGAGAATGTCATTGATGATGTTTTAACCTATGCTCTATTTTCACAAATAGGCCTCAAGTTTCTAAAAAACCGCAACAATAAAGCGGCCTTTGAACCGGTACCTAGTGCCAATGATGTTGAAAAACCAGCAAATAATAATGCAACTCCTCAGGCCAATACCAGTAATGCGATAGAAAACTATTCAGTCACTGTAAATGGAAAAGCCTATGAGGTTGAAGTGGCTCCATCGGGAACCATTAGTCAAATTGTGCAATCACCTGTTGTTGAGAATGAAGCGTCAGGTAAAACTTTGGATGCTCCTTTATCTGGAAACATATTCAAAGTGAATGTTAATGTTGGTGATCAGGTCAATGAAGGCGATGTGGTTATTGTGATGGAGGCAATGAAAATGGAGACAGAAATTACTGCATCATTTTCAGGAACTGTATCATCGGTACAAGTTCAACAAGGCGACAACGTTAAGGTTGGCGATGTGTTGTTGAGATTCGGATAACACAATGGATTTATTAAACACATTGTGGCATTCAACAGGCTTGGCGAATTTCCAAATGGGCCAAGTTATCATGATGTTGGTGGGCATTGGGTTGCTTTATTTGGCAATCGTGAAAAAATTTGAACCATTATTGCTTATGCCAATCGGTTTTGGAGCCATTTTAACCAATATACCCTTGGCCGGCTTCACAGAAGTGGGTGGTTTATTGCATTATATTTATTATGCAGGCATCGATACTGGGATCTTTCCCTTATTAATATTTATGGGTGTTGGTGCAATGACTGACTTTGGGGCATTAATTGCAAACCCTAAGATGTTGCTACTCGGTGCGGCGGCCCAATTCGGTATATTTACCACTTTATTTGGAGCCATTGCACTCAGTTCTATTCCAGGCATAGATTTTACTATTCAAGATGCATCAGCGATTGCCATTATCGGTGGTGCCGATGGACCGACGGCCATATTTTTGGCATCAAAACTGGCGCCAGACTTATTGGGGGCCATAGCCGTAGCGGCCTATTCCTATATGGCATTGGTACCAATCATTCAACCACCAATCATGCGTGCATTGACCACAAAAGAAGAAAGAAAAATTGAAATGGTGCAGTTAAGACATGTGACCAAAATAGAAAAAATCATCTTCCCATTGGCAGTGTTATTGTTAACTGTTTTCTTTTTACCTGCAGCAACACCATTGGTGGGCATGTTTTGTTTTGGTAACCTCATGCGTGAATCTGGGGTGGTTGATAGACTCAGTTCTACTTCACAAAACGAGCTCATTAATATAGTCACAATATTTCTTGGTCTCGGTGTGGGCTCTAAATTAAGCGCAGACAAATTTCTCAATGTTGAAACTTTAGGGATTTTAGGCTTGGGTGCCGTTGCCTTTTCAATTGGAACGGCCACAGGTGTTCTGATGGCAAAACTCATGAACAAATTATCAAAAGACCCAATCAACCCATTAATTGGAGCAGCGGGTGTTTCTGCTGTACCAATGGCAGCTCGAGTTGCGAACAAACTGGGTTTAGAAGCCAACCCACACAATTTTTTACTCATGCATGCGATGGGTCCAAATGTCGCTGGTGTTTTAGGTTCTGCCGTTGCCGCGGGTGTATTATTGGCTTTGGTTGGTCAGTAAACAGGGGTAAAATTATTTTTGAGGTGAAATAAGGGCTTCAATTTCTTTTATGCCTGCATCTGTTATTGGGTAGTAAAACTCTAATCCTTCTTTTCCATCACTGACTTGATAAAACAAAACTCCTAGGTGTGGATGGTCATTTTTATCAACAATCATTTCTTTTGTGTTATCTAATGGACGGATAATTTCATGGTAAAATTCACCTGTTAAACGACCTTGATCCAATGTTGCAAAACAAATGTGTTCTTCACTAACTGGCCATGTTTCTTGTGTTGGTACGAATTGTCTGACATCTAATCCATGTTCTTTAAGAGTAGCAACATGTTGTCTTTGTACTTGAGTATAGTGTAAATAGGCTTCTTGATTGTTGTCTAAATTTTTTCCAGGACCATAATTGCTCCACATCATAAATGAGAAAAAAGGAGTAAAAACAATCTTTTTAGACAAGTAAAACTCATTGTGTTGTGGCGTTTTCGCCTTGGTTTCAGGGTTTTGGTTAAAAAGTGCCTGTTCTAAAATTTTCCACAGTGGTTCAAAACCTGCCATTTGCAAATGGTTGTGCATCATCGCAGCTAAGTCTAAAACAGTCATAAAATTAACATGTCTGATCTTTAATCCAATGGCTTGTTGTAGCTGTTGTAATAAATCAACAGAGCCCATGCCTTTGTGCATGAGTTGCTTTTCAAAGACATCTTTACTTTCATCATTTTCAGTGATGATAACAAAAGGCAAAAGTAGCAAAGGTGTCATTTGGGCAGTTTTATTGTGTCTTAAACCTTTAGGCAGTTTTGACTCATTTGCACCAATTATTAATTGATTGCGGCGGTTGTTCTCACCTTTGAGCGCTGCGTTGGCATACTGTCGCAACTGGCTATGGATTGGAAACCCTGGTTGTAGTACTTCACTGCTTTGGTATAAACCACCAACTATGGCATAAGTAGAATCATCTAGATTGGGAACAATATTCTGTAACTCTTTTGCTATTTGAATATTCAGTTGTTTGATGACATCTTGTTCTAAAACAAGTTTTGGTTGTGCACCACCATCGAAAAAAGTTTCAATGGTTAACATGCCTTGTAAGCACCTAAAAGTCATATTAAATCCACTTTCTTCTTATTATTCATCGTCATCATTATCATCTTCATCTAAACCAGCCACGCTTGGATCATTGTACCAAGACATCAATGTGGCAGATAATTCTGGAACGCCTTCGTTTTTTAAACCAGAGAAAGTTTGAATGGTTGATGTACGTGAAATATTCGCCATTTCTCGTTTAACCTCTAATAATGCTGCTTTGCGTTTACCGGATTTAAATTTGTCCGATTTGTTTAATAATACATGAGAATACAAACCAGATTGATCGGCCCAATGTAAAAACTGTCTATCAAATTCCTTTAATGGGTGTCGTATGTCCATCACTATCACGACACCAATAAGGCTTTTTCTTTGTTGTAAATAAATATTGATTTCATGTTGCCAATGGGCTTTGACTTTTTTAGGCACTTTTGCATAACCATAACCTGGCAAATCGACCAGGCGTAAATTATCACCCAAATCAAAACAATTCAGCAATTGTGTGCGCCCCGGTGTTTTACTGACTTTAGCCAGTTTCTTATTACCAACCAATGTATTTAATGTGGTGGATTTACCAGCATTAGATCGCCCAGCAATGGCTATTTCTAATCCTTTGTCATCAGGTAATTGAGAAACCTTATGGGCAGAGGTTAGAAACTGTGTTCGTGCAAATATATTTTTCATTGTTTTATTATTCAAACCCAATCATTTTAATGGCATTGTTAATTAAAACAGAACAAAGTCACTAAAACGCTAAGTTATGGAGAATTATTGAGCGGCCATTTTAAATCAAAGATTTAATAATTTCTATTTATCCCAGTTTCTTGGCTCATAAACAAAGGCTTCTGTTATAATTCTTCGCTTTTTAAGGAAAAACCTTCAAGAAATGCTTAACCCCCAACAAAATTCAGCTGTTAGTTATTGTGAAGGCCCATTATTGGTCTTGGCTGGTGCTGGTTGTGGAAAAACCCGTGTTATTACTGAAAAAATAGCCCATTTAATGGCATATAAAAGGGTCAGTCATCACAACATATTTGCCATAACCTTTACCAACAAAGCAGCCAAAGAAATGGCGCAGCGTGCGGCTAAAATGGTCAACTTACCTGAAGGTGAACGCTTGAGTATTTCAACCTTTCATGCCTTGGGTATGCGCATTATTCGTGAAGAAATAACACACACTCCTTATCGTTTTGGCTTTAGTATTTTTGACAGTTCAGAAACCCACAACATAGTTAAAGACCTGTTACCAAAAGGCAGTAATCGCGAACAAATTAACACCATTCAATGGCAAATATCAGCATGGAAGAATGAGGGTTTGAAGGCAGAAGATTTAAACACCCAATTTACATTGGCCGAGCAAGTCTACCAAAAATACCAGCAACGGTTAATTGATTTTAATGCCCTTGATTTTGATGATTTAATCTTGCAGACATTAAATTTACTACAAAACAATGCTGAGGTATTAAATCGATGGCAAGATAAAATGCACTATGTTTTGGTCGATGAATACCAAGACACCAATGGTAGCCAATATAAGATGCTAAAACAATTGGTCAGCAAACACAGAAATATTATTTGTGTGGGTGATGATGATCAATCTATCTATGGTTGGCGCGGAGCACAAGCAGAAAACTTATCAATATTGAAACAAGATTTTCCAGAATTAAAAGTGGTTAAACTAGAACAAAATTACCGTTCAACTCAAAACATATTAGGAGCAGCATATGATGTTATTAAGCACAACCCGCATGAATTTGAGAAAAAACTCTGGAGCGATTTGGCCATTGGTGACCTGATTAAAATCAGTAGCTTTAATTCGCCAGAAGAAGAATCCCTACAATTATCTGCAGAAATTGATTACCAACGCATACTCAAAAAAAACAATTTTTCTGATTACGCAGTTTTATACCGTTCAAACCATCAAGCTAAATTGGTAGAACAGGTTTTTCGCAGCAACAATATTCCCTATGTCATGAGTGGTGGAAGATCGTTTTTTGATTTCGCTGAAATTAAAGATGTTATGGCATATATTCGTTTGTTATGTAACCCAAAAGATAATTCAGCCTTTTTAAGAATTGTCAATGTGCCAAGGCGTGGCATTGGTTCTTCTTCCTTGGCAAAATTGGCTCAAAATGCAGAGTCACAACACATGGGTTACTTTAAAGCAGCTGGCAATGATTCAATGTTATCTAACCTTCCTGCCCGTGCCGCACAGAAATTAAAAGAGTTTCATGCCAATATTTTAAAACTACAAAAGAAAACCCTGGCTGGAATCAGGGCCGATGCCATTGTAGATGAGTTAATCACAGAAATTGATTATATTGCCTGGATTGCTCAAACCAGTAAAGACAAAACAGGCAAGTTTAACCGCACTAAATTAGTGACAGATTTTCAAAAATGGATGCGTTCTTTTAGCAAGGAAAAAGACATGAACTTGATTGATGCTGCGGCTCAAATAACATTGCAAACCAATAAAGATGACAGCAGTAATGAAGATGCTGTGCAAATGATGACATTGCATGCTGCCAAAGGTTTGGAGTTCACCCATGTTTATATGATAGGTGTGGAAGAAGGCATTTTACCCCACAAAAATTCCATTGAAGAAGACACGGTAGAAGAAGAACGTCGACTAATGTATGTAGGCATGACCAGAGCCATGCAAAACTTAAACATCAGCTTTGTTAAAAAACGAAAAAACAGGTTTGCCCAAGATGACACATTGGACGTAGGTCCAAGTCGATTTTTAGATGAGTTACCAGTTAGGTATATCAGCGGTTATGGGAAAGTAAATCAAAAAGACAAAGAAGACCAAAGTGTCAGTCGTAAAAGCCATCTTGCAGCTCTTAGAGCAATGTTAGATTAATTAATTGATTAAAATTGTATAGTTGTGTTTTAATGTTTTAATGCAAGCTCATTATACCCAAGGGTCAATTTACAAACACATCATCAGCATGTCACTTATGTCAGCTGTTGGTTTACTGTCAATTTTTATTGTTGATTTAGTCGACCTCTATTTTTTGAGTTTACTCGGTGAAATTGAAATGGCCTCAGCCGTTGGTTTTGCCGGAACTATACTGTTCTTTACCATTGCCATCAGTATCGGATTTATGATCGCCATGGGTGCCTTGGTTGCCAGAGAAATAGGGGCTAAAAATACGGAAGCAGCGAGATATTTCTTTGTTAATATCATGGTGATATGTATAGTTGTCGGTGTTATTGTTGGATTTTTTGTTTGGTTGTATACACCAGAACTATTGGCATTAATGGGAGCCAAAGGGCGCACCCTTGAGCTATCCAGTGCCTATCTGAGCATCATAGTTCCCTCATTGCCTATTTTATGTATTGGTATGGCAGCAACAGGTGCATTGCGTTCTGTAGGTGATGCCAAGCAAGGCATGTTTGTAACATTAATAGCCGGTATTGTTAATGCGGTATTGGATCCTATCTTTATATTTGTACTGGATATGGGCATTGAAGGCGCAGCTTGGGCATCTGTTATGGCACGCGTGGCGATGATGTTTTATGCCTTGTATTTTGTTATTAAGAAACACAATTTGTTAGTCAAATTCAAGGCATCAAAATTTGTTGAGGACTTATCTGAAATATCAAAAGTTGCCATTCCTGCTATTTTAACCAACATAGCCACACCGATTGGCAATGCTTATATTATGTTTACATTAGCTGATTTTGGTGATTCTGCTGTTGCGGGATATTCAATTATAGGTCGCATTCTCCCAGTTGGGTTCTGTTTGGTTTTCGCCATATCTGGTGCCGTTGGTCCTATCATTGGTCAAAATCACGGCGCAGGATTATATGACCGTGTACGAGAAACCATCAGTAAATCATTTGTGGTAATTGTGCTTTACTGTATTTTTATTTCACTCGTTTTATTTGTTATAAAAGACAACATTGTTTCTGTGTTTGGTGTTGATGGCGAGGCGGCAAATTTAATTGTTCTGTTTTGTATTTGGGTGGCAATACTCACTATTTTTCGAGGATTTTTATTTGTTGCCAATGCCAGTTTTAACAATCTTGGTAAAGCCAAATATTCTACTGTCATGAACTTTGGCAAAGCCACTATTGGCACCATTCCTTTTGTTTATTATGGTGCCATGTATTATGGTGCGTTTGGTATTATGCTTTTTGAGGCCATAGGAGCGGTGGTTTTTGGTATCATCAGTTCAGTCTTGGCCTTTAGAGTGGTAAAAACCATTGAAGACAATCATATCCCTGTTGTTGATGAAGACAGATCGAAACACATTGCAGAAACCCAACATTTAGGTTCAACTGCTTCAGGCTTGGCCAGAACTATGGAATGCAACACTTATGAACATGGTTTTTGGAAGAGACAAGTACATAAAATAAGAAATCTATTTTAACCAGTGTTCTTCACCAAACCAACACCATTGCGACGGCTATCGCCAATCGCTAACTGTGATGAGCCTTGTGAAACTGCATTTATGCCTCCAAAATAAAGACTTCTTTGCTGCCATTGGTTAATATTTGAGTAGCGCTTTGCTAAGTTTTGTATGGTGGCTTGGTTTACGCCCTTTTCAATGTCTAATACACCGTTTTCATAATGAAAACGCGGTTGATTTATGGCTTTATCTAAGGTTTTATTCTCTGCTATGATTTGCCAAATGACTTGAAACATGGCTGTTTTAATCCGATTAGAACCCCCTGTTCCCAATGCAATGAGGTCATCTCCATTTTCGATTATGGTTGGTGACATCATAGATGCCATGCGGCTGTTTTCATCAAAATTAAAAAAACCTTTGGTATTAATGTCTTCTTCACCCAAAAAGTTATTAAGCATGAAGCCACAGTTTGGCACCATATATCCACAACCCTCGCCATTAGAGACCGTTAGGCTAGCCACATTGCCATCTTGATCAATGACGCTCATATGAGATGTGCCTTTTGAAGATTGAAAAACGTTTTGATTTTTAAGTTGATCGGCGTATTCCATGGCCATAATCAGCTTATCGTTGATATCTCGAACTGGGTTTTTCAATGCATGTTTTAATTGTTCTATAATTAAGTATCCACCAGTAGTTGGTGCGGCATTGGTGATGACTTTCCAATTATTTATCTCAGCAATTAGTGGTTCCCTAATGCTGACCTGATATGAATCAAAGTCAATTTTGCTTAATAATCCTGCGGATCGATTCATATCAGAAACTATGCTGTTTGCAGGATTACCACAATAAAACCAATCATTTGGCAGTTGTGCAAAATTTTCTAGAAAATTTGCTAAATCAGGATTGGCTTTAACATCACCTAATGCTAGTAATTCTTCATTGTTTTTTGAAAAAATGGATTTCGCATAATCAGAATGGTTTATTATTGGTGATAAGATTTGGATTACATCTGCATGTAAGGCATTCACTTCCATGCCAATTTTGGCTTTTTTAATGGCTGCACTGGCAATTTCAATTAAAGGCAGGCTTCCATAGCTTTCATGAATGGCGAATATTCCTGCGGGAATTCCAGGTGTGGCAGCCGAAGCCATGCCAATGTGAAACTCTTGCTGGGTTGTTCCAAAATCCCCTTGAATGGGATAAAAATCCTTATCATCCGTATTTTTTTTATGCGGTGTTTGGGCAAAGAAATCAAATATTTTGGCGGTCTTATTTTTTGGGTGAGCCAATAAATACCCGCCTCCACCTGGTGATGATAACAGTGGCTCACAGACAAATGACATAAATAGGGCAGCTAGAATGGCATCATAGGCATTACCGCCTTTGTCTAAGATCTCTGCTGCTGCCTGTGTGCTGTGATAATTGCCTGTGGCAATGGTGTAGGATTTTAGCATTCTAAATTAAAAGTCACGGGTCCATCATTAACCAAGCTGATTTGCATATTGGCCGCAAACACGCCAGTTTGTATGTTTAAATTTGTGGTTTTGGCTTGTTGTATCATGTATTCGTATAATTCTGCGCTTAATTTTGGATTGGCAGCACTTGAAAAACTGGGACGCAAGCCTTTTTTTGTATTGGCCACTAGAGTAAATTGAGAGACCAAAAGTATTTCACCATTAATGTCTTCAACAGACAGATTCATTTTACCACCATCGTCTGAAAAGATACGGTAGGAAAGAAGTTTTTTCAACATTCTTTGAGTACTTTCCTTGGTGTCATCTTTCTCTACACCGACAAAGGCTAAAATGCCTTGTTTTATTTGGCCAACAGCTTTACCTTCCACATCGACACGGGCTTTCTTAACTCTTTGAATAAGTACTTTCATGTAATCATTATAAATGAGAGCTTTGAAAAATTCTCTAATTTTATTTATAAAAAAGTGAGAGATTAGTTGGTTTTAATTCATTAACTATTATGGAGATTTTATTTAATCTATTTGATACGGGTGTTTTGTAGGAAAAACACCTACAAAGGAAAAGTCTTTTACCTATATTTATTTTCTGATAAATACAGATAATGGATACATGGATGCGAGATAAATGATTTATCTCATTATTGCTCTACTCACAACTATCATAAGGCTTGTGGTTGTTGGGTAATTAAGGATTGATAGGATTAGCAACAAATGATCGCGTAGGAAGGCAATTATTTGACAAACGGATTTGTGGCATAAGGATGTGTATTTCGGGGAAAAGGAATGGGTCAGGGAGACCATTTTTAAACCGCTGGGTTAATACCTGGCGGTTTTTTTTATTCCATTAACTATTTTTTGCCAGCTTTATAGTTGCTTTTTGCAACATACATTGAGGCCCTAACTCCCACATACATTGCAAAGCCGATAAAAATCAAATAAACACCCCAATGGTTTAGAAAGTTAGCATTAAATCCATAATCAATGGCTTTGGCATAAGTCCATAACATTGGAACCAATCCAATAATGGCGATGGCCATGGCTGTAAAAGTCAACATTTTAAAACGGAACATTTTATCTCTGTATTTACGGTACCTAAGTACTTTCAAGCGTTCAAGATCATCACCGCTTTGATTCAAAGAGTATTCACAGTGTGGGCACAGCTCTAATTTATCAGAAATTTGATTTTGACAAGATGGACATTTTATTAATGACATAAGATAAATTCGTGTTGTTGACTTGTTTCATTTTAGCAAGTTATGGGCTAAATGGTTAATTTTTTAATCTGAGAAAGCTTTTTCATCATTTAAGTACGTGATATAAAAGGCCTCTTTGGATTTATATCCTAACGGATGAGTAAAAAATTTGTATCACTTTGCTGTATCATTTTGGTGGTAAAACTACCGAAGAAGAACCCATGCAATTTACCATGGCTGAATGCTCCCATTGCTGTAATATCAATCGCATTTTGCTTTTGATAAGAGGTTAACTGTTCTATGGTGTCTCCCGTTAAAGCTTGGGTGATAATTGAATTGTTAGACTGTGATAAAACCTGCTTGGCTTCATCGGCCAAAGATTCTGCCAGTTTAATGTCACTATTGACACAGACCACATGGATTTCAAGTGGTTCTTTATAAATGTTTCCTTGCGTTATCATGCTGATGGCACGTTTGGATGTTGGGCTACCGTTGTAGGCAAACATCACTTTTGTTGGTGTTGTAAATTCTTTTTGGGCAATAAAAACAGGTGTGTCAGTTGCTCGAATGGATTCTTCAAGATGAAACCCAAGCCCTTTGTCTATTATAGAATGGCTTTTGCCTTTAGAACCTAACATGACAAAAGCTATTTCATCTTTTAAATCTTCAATGGCTTCAGGCAATGTGCCATGTCTAAGTTTGGCCACAACATTATCTATGCCTGCTGCTATGACTTTTTCTTTGGCTGAATTAATCAGTTCCTTGCCTTTTGCGATCAACTGTTTGCTTTCTATGCGCTCTTCATCTGAAAGCTCTTTTAACAATTCACGGCGAATATTGGGGGTAAGATTGCCTTCGTGGTGGGCTTGTTCGCTTTTATGTGAATGTTCAATGATGTGTAATAGTTTGATAGTAAGCCCATTGCTTTTAGCCAACCAAATGGCATATTGCACCAAAGAATCACTGATGGCTGAACCGTCTATTCCGACAAGTATGTATTTTGTGTTGTTCATATTAATGCCCACTCATAAATTTTTCAATGGCATCAGGGTCCTCATGAATGGCAAACTTATCCATCATGGTTTCACTGGCCTTGTTTAAACCGATTATTTTTACATCAGCACCTTCACGGCGTAACTTTATGACCACCTTATCTAAGGCCGCCACCGATGTGATGTCATAAAAGTGTGATCGCTTCACATTGATTATTATTTTATCCACAGCTTCTTTAAAGTCAAAGTAAGAAATAAACTTTTCTGATGAGTTAAAGAAAACCTGACCAACCACATGGTAGGTTCTGGTATCACTATCTTCATCATATTCTGATCGTACAAACATAAACTGACTGAGTCTCTGTGCCAAAAATAGCGACCCAATTAGTATTCCAGTAAAGACACCATAAGCCAAATTATGGGTCCAAACCACAACAATAACGGTTGCAATCATCACTATGCTTGAGCTTTTCGGGTTGGTTTTTAATTCTTTCACCGATGCCCAGCTAAAGGTTCCGATTGAGACCATGATCATCACAGCAACCAATGCTGCCATGGGTACTATTTTCAAAAGATCGCTTAAAAACACCACCAAAATCAACAAAAATACACCGGCAACAACTGTAGATAATCTTCCGCGACCACCCGATTTAATATTAATGATTGATTGTCCAATCATGGCGCAACCTGCCATTCCACCAATTAAGCCAGAACCAATATTGGCAATGCCTTGTCCTTTGCATTCGCGTTTTTTATCACTTTCTGTGTCGGTTAATTCATCAACAACATTAGCAGTCATCAAGGATTCTAATAAACCAACAATGGCAATTGAAATAGAGTATGGCATGATAATTTTTAATGTTTCAAAATTAAAAGGGACATCTGGCCACAAGAATAGTGGCAATGTGTCAGGCAATTCACCCATGTCACTTATGGTACGTATGCCCATGCTTTCGTTGCCAAAATAAAAAGCAACAAGTGTAATGGTAATGATGTTGACCAATGGTGATGGCAATATCTTTCCAACAAATGGAACATAAGGAAACAAGTAAATTATGGCTAGGCCAAAGGCAACAAGCGCATACACCTGCCAAGTGACATTGGTTAACTCAGGCAGTTGTGCCATAAAGATTAAGATCGCTAAGGCATTTAAAAAGCCTGTCATAACAGACTTTGATACAAAGCTCATGAATTTATGTAAATTTAAATACCCAGCAATAATTTGTAAAACACCGGCTAATACTGTTGCGGCCAGTAAGTATTGTAAACCGTTGTCCTTAACCAATGTGACCATTAATAAGGCTGTTGCTGCTGTTGCTGCTGAGATCATGCCAGCTCTACCACCCACAAAAGCAATCATAACGGCAATGGCGAAAGAGGCATACAATCCTACTTTCGGATCAACACCCGCAATCACTGAAAACGCAATCGCCTCAGGAATTAATGCCAGTGCCACAACTATTCCAGCCAGTACATCACCTTTGATGTTACCAAACCAGTCACTTTTTGGAGAATACAACATGTTAAAACTCAGAACTCATTAAATGGAGCGCTTTATACCATATATGCTTAATACATTATAGTCTTAGCTTGGATTGCTGGCTATTTCAATATTTTTATTGATAGAATATTTGTTTTCACGGCATATACGAGTAAAATCTCTGCTTCTATAATTCTTTGAGACGACAATAAAACCATGTTGATTTTTGAGCATTCTAAAGTTGGCCGCCATGCAGCGGCTCAAGCACCGACCCCAACAGATAATTCGGTAAATATACCTAAGGAGTTACAGAGAACTTCTGATTTGGGATTACCACAGGTTTCTGAATTAGACGTAGTCAGACATTACACCCGATTAAGTCAGAAGAATTTTTCTATAGACACCCATTTTTATCCACTGGGTTCATGTACCATGAAACACAATCCACGTGTGTGCAACTCTTTGGCATTGTTAGATGGTTTTATCAATCAACATCCATTGGCACCAATCAGTTTATCTCAAGGTACATTATCTTGTATGTTTGATTTACAAGAAATATTACAAGACGTTACAGGCTTAGATGCGGTTTCGTTAACACCAATGGCTGGAGCCCAAGGTGAGTTTTCAGGAATTGCCATGATCAAAGCCTATCACGAAGACCGTGGCGATGTTGAGCGAAATGAAATTATTGTTCCAGATGCGGCCCATGGAACCAATCCTGCAACAGCGATTATGTGTGGCTACAAAGTCAAAGAGATCAGAACCAATCGCGAAGGCAATATAAACATTCATGACTTAATACCTTTATTGGGCCCCCAAACGGCAGGTATCATGCTAACCAACCCATCAACTCTGGGTGTATTTGAACCCAATATCATGGAAATTTCTAAATTGGTTCATGAAGCTGGTGGCCTACTTTATTATGATGGAGCAAACTTGAACGCCATTTTAGGTAAGGTCAGACCTGGAGACATGGATTTTGATGTGATTCATATGAACTTACACAAAACATTTTCAACACCTCATGGCGGCGGCGGCCCTGGTTCAGGTGCCATTGGTGTGGGCAAAAGATTGGTGCCGTACATGCCAACACCTTATATTGGCAAAGATGATTCTGGTTATCATTACGTGAACAAACAACAAGCCCCAAAAACCATAGGAAGATTATCGGCCTTTGCTGGTAATATGGGCGTTAATTTAAGGGCATATATTTATGCCTTGATGTTGGGCAAAGAAGGCATGCCACGCATAGCTGAATTTGCCACATTAAACGCCAATTACTTAATGAAAGAGTTAGAACGAATTGGTTTTGATTTGGCTTTTCCTACCCGTCGAGCCAGCCACGAGTTTATCGTGACTTTAAAGAAACAAGCCAAACAATACAGTTTGACTGCCACAGATGTGGCCAAACGACTATTAGACTATGGCATGCATGCTCCTACCATTTATTTCCCGTTATTGGTCGCCGAGTGTATGTTAATCGAACCAACTGAAACAGAGTCAAAACAAACCATTGATAAGTTCATTGTCGCTATGGGTGATATTCTTAGACAAGCCAAAGAAGACATTGGCGTGATTAAATCAGCCCCACACACTGCTCCAAACAGACGTTTGGATGATGCCAAGGCAGTTAAACAACCCAATCTTGTTTGGCAAGGTTAGACCAAGTAATAGCTATGGCAAGCACTGAACGCAGAGGCATAAAACAAATCATTAATGCAGGAAAGTGGTCCATGCAAGGACTAAAGGCCACTTTTAAGCACGAAGCCTCGTTTCGTTTAGAGTTTTATTTGGCGGTTATTTTACTGCCCATCGCGATATACATATCGCAATCGGCCATGCAATTATTGTTGCTACTGTCTTGTATCTTGTTTGTTTTAATACTAGAAATTATCAATTCAGCAATTGAAGCAGTGGTTGATATGGTTTGTGGTGAAAAATACCACGATTTGGCCAAACGCGCCAAAGACATGGGTTCAGCTGCTGTGTTTTTAGGACAAATGTTGGTACTTGGAACTTGGGGAACGGTTGTTTATATCAATTATTTATAAGAGAGTTAAGAAAGCCACTCTTATAAATAATTGATTTAGGATAAAACTTATTCAAATGGATTCTGAATAATGATGTTCTCATTTCTATCTGGACCTGTTGAAATCATGTGTACGGGTTTTCCTGTGTAATCTTCAATCACATTGATTAAGGCTTGAGCTTGAGTAGGCAACTTATTCTTGTCCGTCATGCCACGTGTTTCACTCATCCATCCTGGCATGCTTTGGTAAACTGGCTCAATTTTTTCCCAACTTTCAGCCGACGCAGGAAATGTATTGGTTTCTTGGCCATCAACTTTATAAGCAGTACATACCTTGATGGTTTCAAACGTATCGAGTACATCGAGTTTAGTCACACAAATTCCTGTGACACCATTCAATTGATTAATGCGTTTTAGTGACACCAAATCTAACCAACCACAGCGTCTTGGACGGCCTGTTGTTGCGCCAAATTCAACGCCATTTTTTGCCATCATTGCGCCATCATCATCAAATAACTCTGTAGGAAACGGTCCAGAACCCACACGTGTGGTGTAAGCTTTGGTAATTCCCAGAACATAATCGATATCAGTCACACCTAAGCCTGTGCCTGATGATGCGGCACCAGCAGTGGTATTAGATGATGTCACAAAAGGATAGGTTCCATGATCAACGTCTAACAATGAACCTTGAGCACCTTCTAGTAGAATAGATTTTCCTTGTGCTTGAAGGGCATGTAAATCAGCGGTAACATCGGCATTCATTTGCTGTAACTGTTGACCATAATCTAAGGCTTGTTGATAAACGGTTTCTAGATCCAGTGCTTCGTGTTTGAAATAATGCTCAATAACAAAGTTATGGTAAGCCATTGTTTCAGTCAATTTATCTTTTAATCTTTGCGGATCAAACAAATCACCAAATCGAATGCTGCGCCTTGCCACCTTATCTTCATAAGCTGGTCCAATACCGCGTCCTGTTGTGCCGATGGCTTTTCCGCCTTTGGCTTTTTCGCGCAATTGATCAAGCACAATGTGATAAGGCATGATAATTGGGGCTGCAGATGAAATTTTGAGGCGTTTTTTTACATCAACACCAGCGGCTTCCAATTGTGTAATTTCTTTCAACAATGCAGCAGGTTCAACCACTACGCCATTGCCAATATAACAATCAACACCTTCACGCAATATACCAGAAGGCACCAAATGAAGAACGGTTTTGTGGCCATTGATTATCAGTGTGTGGCCAGCATTGTGCCCACCCTGAAAGCGCACAACTGCATCGGCTCTATCGGTTAATAAGTCAACGATTTTGCCTTTGCCTTCATCGCCCCATTGTGTTCCTAAAACAACTGCATTTTTTTTCATTTATATGAGTCCGTATTTGGTTTATTGTACTTGTTTGTTATTAAAAAATTTGAAAAAATCTGATTTTGGATCGAGTACCATCATATTATTAGATCCATCGAAACTGTTTCTATAAGCTTCTAGACTTCTTAAAAAAGAATAAAGATCAGAGTTTTGATTGTAAGCAACAGCGTATGTCTTAGTTGCTGTTGCATCTCCTTGACCTTTTAACAAGGCCGCTGTTTTAGTGGCCTCTGCAACAATTATTCGGATTTGCTTATCAGTATTTGCACGAATATTTACCGCTTCTTTTTGGCCAGTTGACCTGTGCTCAGCTGCCTCTGCCGCACGTTCAGATCGCATCCTATCGAATACAGAGTCACTGACAGCATCATTTAGATTAATTCTTTTGATTCTAACATCAACTATTTCAATGCCAAAGTCTTTCGCAATAGGTTTGGTTTTATCTTGAACTGATGCAACCAACTCTAATCTTTGAGTGGAGATCACTTGTTGTAATGTTCTGTTGGAAAATTCTTCAGATAAGGCATTTTTAATGACATCACTTAAGCGTCTTTCAGCATCAAGTTTTAATCCATTAAATGTGGTGTAATATGTCACTGGATCTTGTATTCTCCACTTTACAAAATAATCAACCTCTAAATATTCCTTATCGGTATTTAGAATCGATTCAGGTTTATTGTCAAGGGTTTGAATGCGCGAATCAAACTTTTTAATTTCATTTACAAAGGGTATTCTCCACTGTAATCCGGGTGTATAATCTGATTTTATTACTTTACCTATTTTTAATTTAACAGCCAGTTCCTTTTCAGTAACAGTAAAAGTAAAAGTTTTTAATCCTATAATCGATAATATGATTAATATGAGAATGATTGGTAATTTATTCATGATTATTGACCTCCTCTACCAACACGTTTTGTTGGTGTTCTGTTAGTACTGCGAACATAAGTTGATTGTTTCTCTTTAGGTGTTACTGTTTGTGTTCCAAGAAACAAAGAGTCTGCTTGTTTTGAGTTCTTCATCATTTGATCGAGAGGTAAATACATCATGTTGTTGCTACTGTTGGAATCAATGATTACTTTGGAAGTATTGCCAAAGACTTTTTCCATAGTATCTAAATACAGCCTTTCTTTTGTTACTTCAGGTGCTAACTCATACTGAGTTCTTACCAAATCAAATTGTTGAGACTCACCTTCAGCTTTTGCAATGATGGCTTCTTTATAAGCTTCGGCTTCTTGGATGATTTTTAATGCGTCACCTTCTGCTAATGGAATTTCTTGGTTGGCGTACTCGTTGGCTTGATTGATAAAGGTTTTTGCATCCTCTCGGGCTTTTACCACATCATTAAATGCCGCTTTTACTTGCGCTGGAGGATGTATTTCCTTTATATTAAAATTAGTAACTAAGATTCCAGAAGAATATTGATCAAGCATATTTTGTAATTCTAGAACAATTTCTTCAATTTTAATGGTACGGTTTTCATTGATTAAGTGACTCATGGTATTGATACCCACCACTTGTCTCACAGCGCTTTCTGCAGAATGTTTAACTGTTGCATCTGGCATTTCAAGTTCAAACAAATAATCAGTTATGTTTTCTTCTCTGATTCTGTATTGAATATCAAATTCTATAAAAATTAAATTTTTATCTTCAGTTAGCATTTCTCCTTCTCCACCAACAGAGTATATTTTTTGGATATCAACTTTGTAGACTTCAGAAATAGGTTTTGGCCAGGTGAAATTCAATCCAGGTTGCATAATTGTTTCAGATTCCTTACCAAAAACAAGTACCACACCACGTTCAGATGGGCCAATTTTATGGGCTGAGGTATACAATAAATAACCCACTATCACCATTAAAATTAATACAATAGGAACTGCTGATGAACCTTTGTTACTGCCACCTTCCATTCCAAATGCTTTTTTAACCTTGTTAAAAAAACCAGTAATCATTTGCTCAAGATCAGGCGGCTTGTTGCCACCAGAACCCCAAGGGTCATTGGGCTTTTTATCACCGTTGCCTTGATTGTTATTGTCTTTATTTCCGCCAGGTTCGTTCCAGGCCATAATAGTCTCCAAAGTGTTATAATAGTTGGTGAACAAATTGTCCACATTCATCGTTTCTAGCTGCAATTTTATTCCATTTTTCAGGAGGCAGTTCTACTTTTAAGGACCAGCTGTTATCATCGTTAAAAGATTCTTCTCGAACGGCTTCCATCTCATAGAATAAAGCCCTCAATTTACCCATATGGGCGGGTAACTGAATATCCTTTTGTACATGGGTACGATTGAAGCGTTCTTCAATGGCTTTTAAAAACTTTTCTACCCCTTCTCCTGTTTCAGCAGACAGCCAACATTGGGTCACAAATTCTTCATTGTTGCTATTGACTTGTCTATGCACCCGGGCTTCAACCCCTGATAAATCAATTTTATTGTAGACTTCAAGCACGGGTATTTTATCAGCCTTGATTTGTTTTAACACGGATTTCACTTCATTTATGTGTTCATCTTGTTCTGGGTTGCTTGAATCAATCACATGAATTAATAAATCGGCTTCAATGGCCTCTTGTAATGTAGCTTGAAAGGCGGCGACCAAATCATGCGGTAAATCACGAACAAAACCAACAGTGTCACTGGCAACAACTTGCGTGCCTTGAATGCCAGGAAGTTTTCTCACAGTTGGATCCAGTGTTGCAAATAATTGATCGGCTGCATAAACTTTGGATTCTGTTAATCGATTAAACAAAGTTGATTTACCGGCATTGGTATAGCCTACAAAAGCCAGCATTTTGGTACCACTTTGTTTTCGGCTGTTTCTGCCTTGTTCGCGTTGTTTGACTACTTTGTTAAGTTTGTTTTTTAATTTTTTTACCCGAATGGCCAATAAACGCCTATCCGTTTCTAACTGGGTTTCCCCAGGACCACGCATACCAATCCCACCTTTTTGGCGTTCCAAATGGGTCCATCCACGCACTAAACGGGTAGCCAAGTGTCGCAATTGTGCCAGTTCTACTTGTAACATGCCCTCATATGAGCGCGCACGTTGAGAGAATATGTCTAGTATTAACGATGTTCTGTCTAAGACACGGCATTGGCACAAAGATTCAAGGTTTCTTTCTTGTACCGGACTGAGAGGAACATCAACCAATACCAAATCAGCAGAATGTTGTGCAACTGTTTCGGCTACTTTATCGGCGTTACCTGAGCCGATAAAAAACTTGGCTTCTGGAAATTTTCTGGAGGTAATAAGGGTGTCAAAAATTTGCGCACCTGCAGACAGTGCCAATTCACTAAATTCGGATACTTTTTCTTTGTGTCCTAGCCCTGTGACTGGACAGACCAATATGGCTCGGTTGCCTTTTTTACTGCGTTCTTGATCTAACAATAGATGTGTGTGTTATTTAAAGCATGCATTATAACCTGCATGTTTCATTCTAGAATAGAGATTTGGGAAAAAAGGACAAGTGTTTTGCCCTTTTCGGTTTGAGCCATATTCAAGACCACGTTTTAGTGATGAATATACTTTACTTAATCATTTTCAAAATTTTGTGTATTGACACTTTTTGATGGCACAATGGTTGATATAGCATGCTTATAAACCATTTGATTTGTGTTGTTGTTTAGAACAATCACAAATTGATCAAAAGACTCTATAACGCCCTGTAATTTTATGCCGTTTATTAGAAAGATTGATACCGGGATTTTGTCTTTTCTTAGGGTATTTAAAAATGGATCTTGAAGAGATGTTCCTTTAGCCATGATGTTTTCTCCAGAGTTTTATTATTATTAATCGGATAATAGCACACATTTTGTGTGATTTTTGTGAATTGGTTAAATGTTACAATTATTTACGATTACATTAATCACTTGCGTCCAAATAAACTTTTCCAAACAGCGTTAATGACCTTGGTACCAAAGCGTCTGGCGGCTGTTTTTCCTGCAGCTTCCCAAACCGTGTCTTTACTGCTAGATCTCTTTTTGGTGCTTCTGTATGACTTTTGTTTTTCCTTTTCTTTTTGTAACTCAATTTCTGCTTTTAACTTTTGATCTTCTATTTGTTTTTGTCGCTTCTGTAATTTTTCAAAAGCCGATTCTTTATCTAAATCTTGATCATATTTTGATCCAATTGGAGACCGTGCCATCACTTGTTTGCGTTCACTGTCAGTGGCGGCCCCCATGCGACATCTTGGAGGCGCAATTTTTACTCTGTCAACAACCGATGGCGCACCATCGGCATCAAGTGTAGATACCAAGGCCTCTCCAACACCTAACTGAGTAATAACATCGCCTGTGTCAAAATTAGGATTGGGCCTAAAACTATCAGCTGCCGCTTTGATTATCTTTTTATCTTTGGGTGTGTAAGAACGCAAAGCATGTTGAACTTTGTTTGCCAATTGCCCCAATATGGTTTCAGGGACATCGCCTGGTGACTGGGTACAAAAATAAATCCCCACACCTTTTGAGCGAACCAATCGTGCCACTTGTTCCACTTTTTTCAATAAAGCTCTTGGTGCATCATCAAAAATAAGATGGGCTTCATCAAAAAACAGGATTAACTTGGGCAATTGTTGGTCGCCTACTTCAGGCAATGACTCAAACAATTCGGTCATTAACCAGAGCATAAATGTGGCATACATTTGTGGGTTTTGGATTAAATCACGAGAATCCATAATGTTAATGATACCATTGCCAGATAAATCTTGTTTCATGAAATCTGATAATTCAATCGCTGGTTCGCCCAATAATTTATCAACGCCTTGTTGTTCTAGTTTTAACAACCTTCTTTGGATTGCACCAATAGATGCGCTGGTAACTCGCCCATATTTGTTGGAAACATCTTTGTGGTTATCACCCATATAATTGAGTAATTGTTGTAAATCTTTTAAGTCTAATAAGGCCAGTTTTTCTTCTTGGGCCATTTTAAAACCAACATTTAGTACGCCTTCTTGCACATCGGACAATTCCAAAAAACGCCCCAATAACATCGGTCCCAATTCAATTAATGTGGTACGCACTGGGTGACCATACTTGCGGTAAATGTCCCAAAAAACTGTTGGAGATCCTTCGAATGCATAATCTTTTACATCTAATTTGTTGGCCCTTTCGACTAATTTTTCTTTGGCTTTACCGGCTTGTGACAAGCCCGATACGTCACCTTTAACATCAGTGACAAAGACTGGTACACCTAAGCGTGAAAAGTTTTCAGCCAATACTTGAACGGTTACGGTCTTACCAGTACCTGTTGCCCCAGTAATTAAACCATGACGGTTGGCAAAATGGCCCAAAATTTGTGCAGGGTTTTCACCTTTACCAAAATGTAACTTTACTGTTTCAAAATCTTCTGCCATGTTTACGCTCCAAATCTCTTGCTAATCCAATTATACATGGCACTCATGCCCAAAGCATCGCCACCAGTTTTATGTCCAGTTCTTCCATTTGACCAACCAAAGGTATCAATATGAACCCAGGGAATATCATCACCGACAAATTCTTGTAAAAATAAGGCTGCGGTAATACACCCACCCATTGGCACGGATCCTGTGTTTCTTAAGTCTGCGATGTCTGGCACTATTTGTGCTTTATATGGTGCGTATAGAGGCAACGGCCACATCGGATCAAATACCTCATTAGAACAGGCCATGATTTCTGTATTAAAATGTTGCTCATTACTGAAAAACGGAGGCAAATCTGCCCCCATTGCTGTTCTTGCTGCGCCTGTTAAGGTAGCAAAATCAACGATCAATTCAGGATTAAATTCACTGGCATAAGTTAGCGCATCTGATAAAACCATGCGGCCTTCAGCATCAGTATGGCCAATTTCAACTGTCAAACCTTTGCGGGTCTCAACAATATCTCCTTGGCGGTGCGCGTTACCAGCTATGGCATTTTCAACGGCAGAAATTAACACTTTGAGGCGAACTGGTAAGTTTAAACGCATAATCATTTGAGCCAAACCCAAAACATGGGCAGCACCACCCATGTCTTTTTTCATGTTGCGCATGCTTGTTGCTGGTTTGACATTGTTGCCACCAGTATCAAAACAAACGCCTTTACCGACCAAGCAAACCAAAGGGTCATTGGCTTTGCCCCAATCAAGCTTGAGTAATCTTGGTTCTTTAAATGAGGCTCTCCCGACTAAATGAATAGCAGGAAAATTTTGTTTCAGCAAGTCTTCACCAACAACTTCACTGTATTGCGCTCCGTGTCTTTCAGCTATGCTGGCAGTTTCAATCGCCAGTTCAGTTGGTCCCATGTCATCGGCCGGCGTGTTGATTAAATCTCTGACCAATGTGGTTGAATTGACGGTTTCAATCGCCCTTGCATATTTTGAGTTTAAGTGTTCTACAGTTAAAGTGGCTGGCTGTTTATTGTTTTTCTTGTAGCGATCAAAAAAATAAGCACCCATTCCCCAACCTACGATACAGGCATGAATTAAATCAGCATCATCAGATTCTAAATGATAATTGCCAATGGGTAAATCATAGGGTAATTTTGCAAAATCATGTAAGTCATAAGTGCCAGATGTGATGCAGACAATTGTATTAAGCTCACCCGAGCTGTTCAAAACACATAAACTAGATCCGATATTTTTTCCAAAACCATATAAAACTGCTGTATTTTGAGTAGTTGCGTCTTGATTTTCTATCCATAAATTATAATTGTCTTTGGTGACAGGAATTATGGCTATTGAATTTGAATTGTTTTGATCGATTATATGTGCTGACATAAGACTGAGTACAGTTAAAAAACAGTATTATAACAGTCATTCTTGAACGGATTGTAATTTTATGTCAACTACAAAGCCATTTTTTATTCAGCTTTATATAACAGTGTAAAAACGTTATTATTTGGAGGGGATAATCAGCTGTGGATCCAATCGTGTTTTGCCTAAGTTCATTCGCCAATCTAAATGCGGCCCCGTGGCGCGACCAGTCATGCCAATTTCACCAATTTTTTCGCCTTGTTCAATGCGAGACCCTGCTTCAACATCTACTTGAGACAAGTGCATAAAAGTGGTGGTTAAACCATAGCCGTGATCAATAATAATGGTTCCACCGGTATAATACATGCCAGTTTCTGCCATGCGTACGATTCCAGAAGCGGGAGAAACAACCTCTGTGCCAGTCTTGTTGGCGATGTCCATGCCATAATGTGGACGTTTTGGTTCTCCATTTAAGATACGCCTTGATCCATAAACACCACTGACTCGGCCGTTACTTGGCCAGATAAATTGTTGTAAAAAGTCTTCACGTTTGTCATAAAAAGAACGGGCTTTGGCGACTTTGGCATTGTCCCTTTTTATTTGAGCATAAACCTCAGGTTGTGGGTTGACCTTGCTTGGCGGCAACCCGTCAATCACTTCTGTTGGAAACTCACGGTTCGTCACATCAATGGTGGCATTGTATTTTATGCCATCAAAACTGATACTGAGTTGGATCGGTTTTTCATCAAACCGACCAAAACCAAACATAAAATAACCATCAGTTGTTGTGTCTGTTTTCTTACCATTGACTAAAACCGTGGCAGAATTATTGGTTTGTGCAATAATTAAGCCACCTTGCGTGGGTTTGCCTTTAAGGTTGAGGAAGTAATCTTCGGCAAAACCTGAAAAGGATAATAATAGGAGCGTGGTTAATAATATTTTCATATTGGGTTAGATTGTACTGTTTTAAAAATTTCAGTAACATTATAAACACAAATTATATCAATTAAACAAACTAACAATTTAAATGAGGGTTTTACAAAAAGTACCAATTATTGGTATAATACTTATATTTAATAAACCAGAGTAATCTCATGAGTAAAAATACAAGCATCACATTGGGAGATCATTTTGAAAAATTCATCAATGCTCAGCTCAGTTCTGGTCGATTTAACTCCACCAGTGAAGTATTACGTGCAGGATTAAGGCTGTTAGAAAATAACGAAAGCAAGTTAAAAGTATTGCGTGATCATCTGGCAAAAAGTGAAGCTCAAGCTGACCAAGGTGAGTTTGTAGATTATAGTCTTAATGGATTGATTGCAGAAATGGATGCTGACTATGAATCAAACAAACATAAATGAGTCATTTTAAGATAACACCTCAAGCTTATGAAGATTTAAAAGAAATAGCACGATATACTCAAAACAAATGGGGAGTCAAAAAACGAAACCTGTATATTTCCGCAATTAATAGCAGATTTGAGTGGTTGTCTAAAAACCCAGAAATTGGCAAAACCCGTGAAGATATCAAAAAAGGCTATTTAAGTTATCCAGAAGGCAAGCACGTGATATTTTACAGAGATAAGACTATCCATATTGAAATATTGGCCATTCTTCACCAGAGTATGGACTATGAATTGCACCTGTAATCTAGAATGATGCCTTAAAGTAAATAACAACCAGCATAGGAAAAAATGTCATTGCGAGGGAGGAACGACCGTGGCAATCTCATGAATCTACTATCAAAACAACAGATTGCAACTGTCGTTCCTCCTTCGCAATGACTGGGGTTTTGATTTATTAACCCTTCTTGTTTATTAAACTCTCTGTTATTATTAACAATTGACTAAAACCAATCAAGCAATGATGAAATATTTCCTAAATAGAAAAAATATAAAATTATCAAGGGTTCTATACTATAATTTAACAAACATCCTAAGTGAAACACTACCTTTTATTAAAGCAGATAGTCATTGGATTCTACACAAAGTACATTTCACAAATATCAATGATATACATTGTATGATGTATTATCTGTCTCTTATACACATCTCCGAGCCCACGAGACAGGCAGAAATC
>CAJXVJ010000004.1 GCA_913061105.1 uncultured Alcanivoracaceae bacterium
TTTCTGCCTGTCTCGTGGGCTCGGAGATGTGTATAAGAGACAGTTATTATTCATTGAATATCAATTAAACCTTGTAATTACCGCTGGTTAGAGCTAATTTATAACCTAATTTATAAATAATATTGATGAGCAAAAGTGTGATTTATTATCATATGAATTAGATTGGTGGTGGTTTTTCTAACTTTTTACGATTTTTTTTCACTAAATTGCCAGTATTTCACTGTATCTAACAAAGTTTTAACACAGTCAAATAAAAAAGCAGTTAAAATGCGCCTAAATGTTAAAACACAACACAAAGACTATTAAAAAATGAAAAAACCAATACAAAGACTAAATTTTAAATTCAACCCCAAATTACTGTTTGCTATTACAACTGGCATGCTTACTTTATCGAGCACTAGTTCAGCAGTAGATGTATCAATCAATGGATCAAACAACTTATCACTGACCGGAAACGTAGTTTATAATTATCAAACAAATCCTCGCAGCCTTGGATTTCAAGTTGATGCTCCTTTTTTATGTACCAGTATTTTTAACTCCGGGAGTCCAACAATTCTGAATGTTAATGATCCAAATGGTGCAAGTGTTTCTACTAACAATGACGGGATTTTATCAACCATTTATGATTTAAGTAATAATCAAATTAAGATTGTAACTGATAACAGCATACAATGCGCCAGTGAATCTGGTATGCACAGAGAAACCATATATAATCACAGTTTTGAAAGTTTTGAAAATGACCTTGAGATAACTATTTTAGATGAATTTGGTAGCCCATTGGCCAATGATATTGCATTTACAAATGGCCAAACCTTTAATTATCAATATGTGATTAAAAACAACAGTAACGTATCTTTGATTGCTGATGTAGTAGAATTTTATAGAATTGATGCAAGTATCCCATTTTTTCAAGGTGTCAGTGGTGATGAGTGGATATGTTCAGAAAATACTTCATTTGCAGGATCTAATACAAGTTGTGGTGACACATTACCTGGTAATGGTGAAGACAACGTCAATTTGAAGAATGCCCGAATTGATGCTGGAGAAGAATTAATTGTTGATGTATCGCGTATTGCAAATGTGCCAGCCAATATGATTGGGGTTGGTATTGAGTTGTTAGCTGCTGTTTTTACTACAGTTAGTTCAGATTCTGACACAGAAAATAACATTATTTTCGAAGTATTTAATACCACCGACAATGTTGCGCCAGAGATTACTACTTTTTTTAATCAAAACATTAATGAAGACAGCTCTAGCTCGGTATTAAATTTTTCAGTTTCAGACTCAGAAACACCAAGTAACGCATTGGTTGTTACGGCCAGCTCTTCAAATCAATTTATGCTACCAAGCTCAAGTTTGATATTGGGTGGAGTTGGATCTAATCGCACACTCCAAATTGTTCCACCTGCAAATATTAATACAGTATTGTTACCATTAAGTGTTACTGTTAGTGTCAATGATGGTTCTACCATAACAGACACAAATTTCAACTTAACAATCAACCCTGTTAACGATAAACCAACATTTAATTTAGATTTCATCCCTGATCATTTGGCTGGTTCTACAGGGTTGTTTGTAGAAAAATCATTTATAAAAAGGTTAGATACGGGCGGTGCATCAGATGAAAATAATCAAGCCATAATTAATTCTTCGGTGGTATTTCAATCTGGGACATCAGGTATCTTTGTACAAGGTGGTGAGCCTCAATTAACCAATAATGGTGTGTTATCCTATTTCTTATCAGGTGCTGGTGGAACTGCAGTTTTTGATGTAATTCTCCAAGATAATGGTGGCACATCCAATGGTGGGGAAAACACATCAGACCCTGTGTCATTTAGTATTACTGTATTGAATACATTGCCTGAAATTAGTCCAATGAATAATATTAGTCTTGATGAAGATGATGTATCTTCATTATTACCATTTACAATATCTGATGCTGAAACAAGTGCCAATGCTTTAGTTATGACAGCAATCAGTTCAGACAATAATATTATTGATACCAATGATATTCAGTTTTCTGGAACTGGTGAAAATCGTTTTGTTCAATTAACTCCAAACTCTAATCAGAATACAGTTGTGGATGGAGATGTCACAATTACATTAATTGTTGATGATGGTTCTAATACTTCTGAATCAAGCTTTGATATGACAATAAACCCAATAAATGATGCACCTTCATTTTCATTGCAAGGTGATATCACACCTTGGGCGGAAGGTACTACTGGCCTTAGGCAACATCCCAATCATGCAGAAAATATATCTATGGGCCCAACATCCGATGAAGATATTTCACAAACAGTTGATACGTTTAATGTGAATATTACAGGAGATGCTATCTTTGCACAATTTGGTGAACCTGTATTGGATACCAGTGGTAGTTTGGCTTATGTACTTAATGGAACTTCTGGTGTAGCTACGGTTGAAGTTAGCTTGTCAGATGATGGCGGTACAGCTAATTCTGGTGTGGACACTTCAGGATCTCAGTTTTTTACTATCACAGTATTAGATCCTATACCTTAATTTATAACAATTTATTCCACATAGAAAAGTGCCCATGGATGGGCACTTTAAATGTTTGATTGATGGTTTAGTTGAATTTCAGGACTTATCTGAACTTTAGATTATCACCAGGGATCAAGTGCAATACTGACTTTTCATATACACCTTCTGATCCTCTGTCGTAGTTCAAGTTACAATTCAATGAATATTCAATAGTATCAGTATTTAATAACACCTCATGATTGATGATATTGATAGAATTAAATTTGAGTATTTCTGTTGAAAAAGCATCTAAATTTATATCGGGTATTTGATTAATACTTAAAGATGCTGATTTTCCTTTAAAATCAATATCACAACTGATTTCTTCCAGTGTCCTTTTACTGTATGTTCTGTATTCAAATCTAAGATTAATAGATTTATCATCAAGATTTAAATGGCTTATTTTTATGTCGCTTGGTGTGCTTTGTTTTTCATTTACCCGAGAGTAGTTAGATTGACATGCGGTCAAACCAATGATTGAAACAACAGAGCAAGCAACAAGCACACTTCTCATTTAACTTACCTTTTTAGGATCTAACGCATCCTGCATCGAATCAGAAAACATATTAAAGGCAATAACCAGGATAAACAAAAATATAGATGATGAGGCAAAGTTGTTGAAATGCCCTGCCAAAACGTCTTGTGTGGATTCTGAGATCATCATGCCCCAACTCACGCCATCTTTAACACCAATTCCCAAGAAGCTTAGGATCACTTCTGATTTAATCGCTGCAACAAAGGCAATGGTTGATTGCACCAGTAAAATATGAGATGTGTTTGGCATGATGTGTTTGAATATGATTTTATTTTCAGTGACACCAATTGACCTAGCGGCTTCAACAAATTCTTGACCTTTTAATTTAATGACTTCACCTCTGACTACTCTAGAGGTCAATGTCCAAAAGGTTGATATCATGGCAATGTGCATGGCAAAAGAATTGCCTTTTAAAGCAAATGCAACAGCGGCAACAAACAAGTAAAATGGGATTGAGTCGAGAACACCCATTAGCCATAAAATGACAGAATCAATCCATGAGCCACTGTAAAAGCCCGAAATAGCTCCTAATATTGCTCCCAGTGCTGTGGATAGAACTGCGACAATAAATCCAACTTCAAATGCAACTTTAGTACTGTAAATAACCCGTGTTAGAACATCTTGTCCAATAACATTGGTACCAAACCAATGCTGCCAAGATGGTCCTTGCCATAGATCATCAGTTGTGTCGCTCCAGTTTCCGCCCCATAAACCAATCCAAACACCTAATGCGATAATTAGGTATATTAATACGATGACTGCACCAGTTTTCCCCATTCCATCGTGCTTGAATTTGTACCAAGCTTTGTTCCACAGAGAGTCACCCTTTTTATATTCAGTGATTGATGAACCCATGGTGGTTGTAATATCTTGACTCATTATTTTAACTCCACTCTAGGATCAAATACTCTGTACAATATGTCAGTGAATAATAAGACAATCACAAACAATACAGCGGTTAAACCGACAATGGCTTTTAATATATTTTGATCGCCAGCCAAAATAGCTTCATAGGTTACTTTTCCGACACCAGGAATACCGAAATAACCTTCAATTAATAAACTACCACTAACAACAACCAAGGGTATTGAAAACATGATACGTGTTGTTATGGGGACCATGGCATTCTTTAGTACTCCTTTAAATAATAAGGACATAGTCGAATGACCAAAAGCTTTGGCTGTTCTTACATGGTCTTTTGTCATTTCTTCAACCAAAACAGCGCGATAAAAACGCGTGTTATATCCCAAGGCTACAAACACTGTTGCTAATGTCGGAACGGTGACGTATTTTATATACTGAGACCAAATTATGTTTCCTGTAGAGTCATAGACTTCCCAACCCCTAACAGGAAATATATCTAAACCATAAGATGAGCAAAAAATTAGTTGGAAGAAAATGATAACTATAAGGAAGGAGATGCTCATGCCAACAACAGAGCCAGTCATGATTAATTTGTCCACCCACGACCCTCGCCGATAAGCGGCAAACAATGCCAGTGCTATGGCAATGACATTTCCTAAAATAAAACCAGGAATGATCAAATGCAATGAAACAGGCATGGTTTCAGTGAGGATTGATGAAACTTTTTTATCTAATACTTCTGAATTGCCAAAATCAAAAGTCACCAATTGTTTAAGATAGGTAGAATATCTTTTGATGAAAGGTTGGTCATATCCGAGCTCATGTCGTACATCTTGGATTTCTTGTGCTGTGGGGTTTTTACCTAACTTATCATAGGTTAAGTCTGGTCCAAAATAAACCATTAGTAAAAAGGAAATGAAGGTAACGCCCAAAATTAAGGGAACACCACCCATTAATTTGCGCAATGAAAATTTTAATATATCCAACTCTGTGACTCCTTATTTAACGTCAACATAACGGGCGAAAAAGCCGCCAAGAATTTGTCTATCTGGAAACATGATGACATCGTGGTGCCACAAATGTATTTTGTTTCTTGATAAACCTGACAACACAACACAATCATCTAAAACAATTTGATTTAATTCTTGATACAAGGCTGTTCTTTCTGGTGAGGGAAGTAAAACTTTAGCCTTTTCAAATAATGAATCGAACTCAGGATTGACATAGTTAAAATTATTTGAGCCTGGTGATTTATTTGGGCCATAGAATAATTGTAAAGTGTTTTCTGCATCTGGATAATCTAATCCCCAAGCCAGAGAGAAAAAAGGTGTGTTGCCATCTTTCATTGCTTTATTAAATGAACCAAAGCTAGGGTATGGGTTGTATTTGACTTTATTGACAGGGTAGCCAATTTTTTTCAAAAAGCCTCTAAATTGTTCAAAGAATTGACGGTTGGTTACGTTGCCAGATGTGTGGTACTCCAGTTCAGGTAAATTATCATCATTCCAGCCAGATTCTGCCATTAATTTTTTAGCGCCTTCAATGTCAAGGGTAATTGCATCTTGTGACATATCAGGGTCAAACTCAGCAACAGCTGGTGTAATAACGCCTGGGAATATTGAGCCTAATCCAAAATAAAATGCGCGGTTTCTTTGATCCCAATTAAATGCCTTGCGTATGGCACAACGCAGGTTTTTGTTTTTGGCATCATGTTCCGGGTCGCCATTGTTGCCGAATGTTGGGTTCATCATATCAAATCCAGAATAAACAAATCCTGCCTCTACTGCATACATGTGGTGGTATGAATCCGTAATTTGTGGATATAAGGCCAGTGGCTTTTTACTCATTATCACTGAGTTGGCCTGTTCTTTTGGCACTGTTGTGTATTGAATCTCATTGCCTTTTGTAAATGAATTCCATCGAGATGATGTTTCTTTTATAAATTGAATTTCCATCACATCTAAGTATGGGGGTGATTTTCCAGCTAAATCTTTTATGCCTGTAAAATCATGTTTGTTTGCATCATAGCCTTCGAAATCTAGATCCAGTGGTTCTTTTCTGAATTTTGGGTTTTTAATGAGAATGGCTTTCTCTTGGCTGAATGATTTCAGTGAAAACGGTCCTGAGCCAACAGGGTTAGAACCGAATTCTTTGCCATAAAATTCAACAGCTTCACTTGGAACAATGGCACTAAAACCCATTGCCAATGTATAAATAAGTTGAGGGTAGGGCTCTACCAGTTTTATTTGTATGGTGTAATCATCTAACGCTTGAAGGCCTTCAATGGTTTGTGAATAATCTGATCCTTGGGTTTTCCAATCATCAAGACCAACAATACGTCCTGAAAATAACCATGAACCTTGTGATTTAAACTGTTTATCAAAATGGCGTTTCAAAGAGTAAACAAAATCACTGGCATGAACTTCTCGGCCTTTACCATTGGCAAAAGCCTCGTGATCATGGAATTCAACGCCTTGTTTAATTGATATCCTATAGGTGAGACCATCTTCACTGACTTCTGGCATTGAAGTGGCTAAATTAGGTTTTAATATATAAGGTCGGGCCAGATATTTATAGGAATACAGCGTATCAAAAACATTTAGCACTACAAAATTGGAATAGATAACCGCAGCCCTGACAGGATCTAATGTGGTTGGTGTGCCGTCCATGGAGTGTAAATAGGCTTTTTGACCAGGATATCGGTTGTTTTCTTTTTTAGGTTTGGGATCACCTTCTTCATTGGAATTCTGACTCCCACATGAGATAAGAGTCGCAAAACACAATGTGATTAAAATCGAATAGAGACCTTTTGCCATAGATTACCTGTTTTAAGGAATTTCAAAGAAAAATTATTATACATAGAAATAGTTAATATGTCTAAAAACAAATTCAAAAAGCCTGTTTCATGGGCAAGTATCAATAGTAAGCCCGAATATTTCATACAAGATATGAAGCGATTTTCTACATAAAACCATTCAGGTACAAACTGTAACTATAACAATATACTCATAAACAATTGAAATTTATAAGAAGAATAGCTATTTTGTACCGATTGTATGAAATATTCGGGCTAAAGTGTATTAGAAAAAACTGTCTTCCGAGGTTTGAATGCCATTCATTTCATCTTCTTCATCACCTTTACTGTCTTGGCTCAAACTGATTTTCACTTGTAAACCTTGTGCTGAATCGGCATTTTGTAAAGTTTCATCCAAAGAGATAATGTCCTTTTTATAAAGGTTATACAAGGCAGTATCAAAGGTTTGCATGCCATCATCCAAAGAGTTTTCCATCGCTTCTTTGAGTTTGTTCACTTCTCCGCGGCGAATCATTTCACGTATCATCGGTGTGTTGATTAAAATCTCAATGGCTGGTCGTCTTAATCCTTGTTTATCTTTGACCAACCGTTGTGCAATAATCGCTTTAATGTTGAGTGCCAGATTCAATAGGATATTTTTATGTGAATCACTTGGGAAGAAATTTAAAACACGCTCAATTGCCTGATCAGAATTATTGGCATGTATTGTGGCCAAACATAGGTGACCAGTTTCAGCAAATGATATGGCAGCTTCCATTGTATCGCGGTCACGAATCTCACCAATTAAAATAACATCTGGTGCTTCTCTTAATGCACTTTTGAGTGCTTGCTTGTATCCATGCGTGTCAGATCCTATCTCACGTTGGTTTACAATGGATTTTTTGTGACGATGCATGAATTCTATTGGATCTTCAACGGTAAGAATGTGCCCCGTCATTTGTTCATTTCTGTGGTTGATCATTGAAGCCATGGTCGTTGATTTACCAGAACCTGTTCCACCTGCAACCAAAATAAGTCCCCGTTTTTCTAATATTAATTCATTAACGAGTTCTGGAATTTTTAAATCTTTAGCACTGGGAATTTCTGTTTCAATGGTACGAATGACCATGCCCACTTCATTTCTTTGTTTGAATACATTCACCCTAAATCGACCTATGCTGGGTAAAGAAATGGCCAGATTCAACTCTTGCTCTCTTTCGAATTCAGGTACCTGGCCTTCGTTCATAATTGAGTAGGCGATTTTTTTCACCAATCCATTAGGCAAAGCTGTACTTCCTAAAGGCTGTAAAACACCTTCAACTTTAATGTTAATGGGTGCCCCTGTACTCAAAAACATATCAGAACCATTTTTCTCTTTCATTATTTTTAGAAAATGGGTTAAATCCATAGTGTCCACCTATTTAATTATTTTGCATATTTGATTCAATTGTGACTTTGAAATGCCTAATTGTAAAGCAACTTCATTTATCATATTAAATTCAAGTTTATGTAATTCATTGTCTATATTAGCTAATACCCATAAATTTTGTATGAGTGTTTGTTTTTCTTCATTCGAGAGAAAATTATTAATCACTGCCGTATGTGACTGTAATGAAATAGTGAAATCACTGTTTATTTCAGCATTTTCGATTAATTTATCAGCTTCGGAATCGGATAAATCCATGCTCGCAGTTATCACTTCATGCATAATTTTCTTTTCTTTTTGCAATTCAACAAAATCCGCTCGGATCATTTCAATCATCAAAGTCGATATTGCTAATTGTAATTGTTCCGATTCTTGGCTTGTTAATTCTTTAGAGATAACAGATAATCTCATTAACTTTTTAATTGAAGTCAAAATATTCATGTAATATTGCCCCTTACAGGCTAATTATAATACACAATAAAAACGAAACTGCAAAACAATCATGAAAAAATTATTATTAACATTTGTCTCTCTTATCGTACTTAATGCATGTCAAAGCCCTACATCAAAGAAATTGGATTCAGCCCCATTAGCTGTTGAGCCCAAAATTGTTGATGCAAATGAGTTGCTTATTTCACTAAACAAATGCCACCTAGATGATGATTGTAAAAGTACCCTTGATAGTCAATTTAATAACTGGTTGATTGAGAAAAATTACATCCCTACAAATGAACAGGTTAAGACTGATGAAGATGTCGATGAGAATGTGACAAAAATTGTCAAGGCATCAGCTAAAGAAAATATGAGTCAAGTCAAATTGTCTGCTAACTACATGAATAATCAACTCATTAAAGGTGCAATCAATGAATGGTTAACTTGGAAAAGACCACAGCTGATTAATACTTGGCAATACTACCAGTTTTTAAAAGCAGACATGTTACCTGCATTCGAAAAATACAAGATTGATGAAGCTTTTATCTTGGCTATTATGGCTCAAGAAAGTGGTGGAAAAGTCCATTCATCTTCCCGAGTTGGTGCAGGAGGTCTGTTTCAATTAATGCCAGCAACGGCAAAAAGGTTGGGACTATCTGGTAAAAGTGGAGCCTATGATTTGCGCTACAATCCTGCTGATTCTGCCATGGCAGCATCAAAATATATTGATGAACAATGGCAATTGTATGATGGTGACGAAGCCAAAATTTTAGCCGCCTATAATTCCGGTGAAAATAGATTTGCCAGGCTTAACAGAAAATACAAAAATAAATCATTGTGGGAAACAAATTTTTATTATGAATTGCCAGGTGAAACACGCCATTACATACCAGTGGTATTGGCTGCAAAGCTGATTTTCCAAGATCCAGTAAAATTCAACTTTAATTTGGATAAAGTTGATGTTGAAGTGATACAGGTTAAATTTCCCAACAAATCATCTCTTAGTGAATTGGCCATATGCCTTGGGCAAGATCAACGAGTCGATGGTTGGTTTAGAATATTAAGAAACCTCAATTCAGGTATCAAAGCAGATAAAAGCATTGATGCCAACACAGAGCTAAGGATCCCAAAAATTCTGGCCGAAACTTTTGAAAAAAACTGCAAAAATCAGTCACTAATGTCCTTGGCAAAATCCTTTCATGAAGCTGATTTTAATGGCAATACTGGCTTGATCAGTTACAAAGTTCGTTCTGGAGATTCTTTGAGTACCATTGCCAGAAAATTCAGGTGTACCAGCAAAAGAGAAATTGCCAGTTTAAACCGCATTAAAGGACCAAGATATTTAATTCGAGCAGGCAAACACCTCAAAATCCCTCAGTGTTGAATAGCGTATTAAAAAAAACAATCACAGTCTCAGTGACTGTTCTTATTGGCTTACAATTGTGGCTGGTTTTTTATTTACAATTATTTGGTGATGAAGCTTTTTATTGGCTAGAGGGTCAGTATTTAGCGCTGTCTTATTCAGAACTACCAGGCTGGACTGCATGGATGATACGTTTAGGCACTTCTGTTTTTGGCAACCATTATTTTGCGGTAAGATTCATGTCATATGCCGCTTTTTTAAGTATTTTTATTGCTTTATATTTGATTAATTCAAGACTGAATAATAAAAATATTCGCAGCATTAATTCTTTGGTTTTGCTATCAATGCCATTGCTTGTTTTGATTGCGGTTATGGCGTTGCCCGATGTGTGGTTAATATTTTTCACCCTTTGGATTGTTTATTATTTTTTAAAAGCCAGCCAAGACAATAATATAACTGATTGGATTGTTCTCGGGATTATTTTGGCCTGTAGTATCAATGTCCATGTGCGCATGTGGATTTGGTTGTTTTTTGCAGGTCTTTCATTTTTGGTTTGTTTTCGATCACATCCAAAAATTATTAAGCCCTTATTATTGATAACGTTGCCTTTGACTTTACTGGGTTTGGTTCCTGTATTGATTTTTAATTACCACAATGATTTTGCTTTATTCGCCTTTCAATTTGGTCAGCGACATCCTTGGCAATTTCAGTCCCAAAACTTTAGCTTTTTGTTTTCACAATTATTGGTAATTACTCCGGTAGTCTTCTATTTGTGGCTAAAAAGTGTGTTTACAATTAAACACTATTTTAAGCAAACACCAATAGTTGGCTGGATTCTATTAACAGCGATGATGCATTGGTTGTTTTATGTTGTAATGAGTTTGTTTGTAGATGGTTTACGAACCACTGTTCATTGGTTGTTGATTTCATATGTTCCTGTATTGGCGCTATCTACTTATTTAATTAAGAATAAAATATTGCTGAGGGTGGCAGTTTTTTCTGGAGGTTTGGTTTCACTGTGCCTTTTGTTGTTTTTAAGTTTAAATAAGCACACCCAATCAAATTTACAAGCCAGAATGTTAGATAATTCTATGGGATGGTATGAACTTTCAGAGTCTGTTAGACGACTACAAGAACAACATAATACCGAGTATCTTATTGCTGATTATTTCATGACAGCATCAGAGTTGGCTTTTGAGTTAGGTCATCCTAATTCAATGAAGGTTTTGCCGCATTCAAAAAATCAAAAACATGGACGCCAAAAGCAATTACAAATCATGAACAGGTTATTGCAGGATCCTAAAGATTTTAAGCACAGAGCATTATTGGTCATAGAAGATTCTGGTTTGAAATTACAAGACAAAGGCAAATATTATATACAGCTGTGTGATTATTTTAATCAGTTAGTGTTTTTAGAATCGGTCAATATTGACAACAGTAAAAAACAGTTTCATCTATTTGAAGTTAACAATGATACTAAGCAAGGGAATTCCTGTCAATTTCCTCCACTTTTTTATATAGATCACAAAATTGACGACCAATTCATTGAAATATCTGGATGGTCAATTATACACAATTCAAGCATTCAATCATTATCAGTGGTCTCTGCAAATGATACTTATCCAGTTGAAAATACAAAGATAACAAATAATGGCATTGCTGATATGTTTCCAGAAATTAAAGATAATAACCTGCCAGATAGCGCCTTTAACATCAGGCTTCCGATAACAAGTATTAAAAACAATACATACAAATTTATTGTCGTCAGCAGTGACAATAATAAATATTTATCACAAAATTATTTTTTAGATTGAAATATTTTTATATCCATTAGGTCTTATGTAGCATGAAACAAAAAGAAAGAAAATTTGATGCCTTAATAGGTCACCTAAGCGATGATTTGTATCGTTTTGCTTTTTGGTTGTGCAAAAACGATGCCTTGGCCAAAGATTTGGTGCAAGAAACCTATTTGCGCGCCTGGAAAGCATTGGACTCATTGAGAAATGAAAAAGCTGCCAAAAGTTGGATATTTATGATTCTCAGAAGAGAGTTTGCCAGGTTATTTGAGCGCAAAGTACCACCGATTAGTTCATTAGATGATTTAGAGTATGACATCGAAGATACGAAACATCACGGACCTGATGACAAATTAGAAATCGACATTGTTAGAGATGCCATATTAAATTTAGACAAAAAATACTCAGAACCACTCATGTTACAAGTTGTTGGGGGATTCAGTTGTGATGAAATTGCCCAACAATTAGATATTTCTAAAAGCGCTGTCATGACCCAACTATTTCGCGCACGATCCAAACTACAAACAGCTTTGACCAGAGAAAGCAAAATTGGCAAATCACTATGAATTATTTTGAATTTAAACAACAATTAATGAAAGACTCGTTTACTAAAGACGAAGAGTTTCACCGACTGCGCAAAGAAGACCTCAGGTGCGCCAAAGCCTATGAACAAGCCATGATATTTGAAAAAACACTAAAAAATGCCTTAACCATTAAAGCGCCAGATAATTTAAGAGATTCGATTGTATTACGTCAATCTACCCAGCAAACCACAAAATGGTCAATGCAAAAGTATGCCATTGCTGCCACTGTTTTTCTTACATTCATAATTGCTTCAACGACTTGGTATATGAAGAGGCCTCAGACCGTTGAACAGTTTATTAGTAATTCTATTGCTTGGGAATCAAATGTACCTATGACAGAACAGCCCATACCATTAAATGAAGTACAAAAAGTATTTGCTGAGTTTCAAGCGAAGCTAGATGACAATATAGGCAATGTGCATTTTATTCATGATTGTCACACACCCGGAGGAACAGGTGTGCATATGGTGGTGGCCACTTTGCAAGGGCCAGTGACTATTTATTACATGCCCAAAACTACCATTGAAGAAGGCAGAGTCAACTTTGAAATTGACGATGCAAAAGCTGTTTTGGTTGCGATGGAAAAAGGTTCTATGGCCATTATTGCAGATACCCAACAACAATTGGCTTCAATTGAACCTATATTGCAAAATAATTTGTCGTTTTTATAATTTTATAGGAAAAATGCCAAAACTGACATCTAATGTTAAAAAGTTTAACCTCTCATCAAGGATCTATACAAAAACCGATTGGGATTAATGGTTTTTTGCATGTGTATATCTATCGGAGTAATATGACCAACAATTTGGTTGCATAAAAACTCAGCCAATAATGGGGCCGAGGTAAAACCTCTTGAACCCAAGCCAGTAAAAACATACAAGTTATTCAAATGTTGGGGAGCAGGATAAGCTTTCCATTTTTTTCCATGGCGAATATCGTGATAATCCTTTTTGAATTGCTGCTGATCGATAACTGGCCCACAAATTGGCAAGTGATCGGGTGTAGTGACACGTATGCCAGCTCTAGAGTTATAGCTGGTAAGATATTCAACGAGATCGGCATAATCTGATCCTGCCCATAATGCTTGGTTTCTTTGCCAATGATCACCATAGTTTTGAGCGGGTTTAAAATAATCACTTTTGTGCATGGGATCAAATGTGGCGCCAAATGTTTGTATGCCATTGAATTGAGGAGTGATGTAACCTTTATTTAATTGTACATGTGGGCAATCGGATATTTGGGGATGTGTGTTTTCAGATTTAACATAACTGATTTCACCATGTTTGGCTGTGGTGGGCAAATCATAGCCTGGTAACAATTGTTTTGTGCTGATACCATTGGCTAAAACCAAACAATCCGCCTGAATCACATCTCCATCTTTACTGTGCAGGAGCCAGTGTTTTTCCTTTGAATCAAACTCGATTGATTTGATATCTGCCTGGATGTAATTTTCTAGATTTGAAAAAATATGTTGGGCATGGCCTTGTGTGTCCAACCAACCTGCTTGAGGATACAATAATCCCTTACGAACTTTATGGATCAATTCATTAGGTAAATCAAATCTAGATAATAAGGACTTTTGCCAATTCTTTTGTTTTTCAGAAAAGGCCAGTTCTAACACACCATCATTGTAAAAGTAATTGTTAGAATAATACCTGATGGCGAAAAGAAAAGCAGACAGATAAAACCGCGCCTCAGGTGAATCATTTAAATCAAAGGAGGGCATAACCATGGCTTGCGGGTTGCCAGATGTTTCTAGACATGGTCGCTCCTGCCTATCGATTATTGTCACTTGTTTACCGGCTTGTTGTAATTTATCAGCTAAAGTTAGTCCAGCAATGCCTGCTCCGATTATAACAATGGAGTCTCTGGTATTTGCTTTGAATGTTTGATCCCAAGGTTGTTTTTTAATCGCAATATTTTTTTTTGTAAAATGCGCGGTTAACATTTCACGTTTCTGCCCAAAACCGGCGACCTTCTTTATCTCAAATCCTACGGTTGATAAGCCATCTCGGATAGCGCGTGCAACAGTAAAAGTGGCAGCGGTTGTCTTAGGGTGAGAAAGATTGGCGATTGCACTGAATAATGGATCACTCCACATGTGAGGGTTTTTGCTTGGTCCAAAGCCGTCCAGAAACCACGCATCAAATTTGGCATCTATATTTTCAAAGGCATCAATACAATCGGAAAATATTAAAGTCAGGGATGCATTGTATTGTTCGAAATTTATTCTGTGTGTTCCATAGATAAGAGATTCTGGGTATTTTTTGATTAGCTCATTTGAATGCCCATCTAATTCAGGAAATTGCGAAAGTGCCTTTGCCAATTGACCTTTGTTCAATGGGTGCAACTCACAACTAACATAATCTAAATGCTGATGGTCTTTTCTGGTTTTGTTCCACAGCTGCAAAGTGTTTAAAAAATTCAAGCCTGTGCCAAATCCTGTTTCTGCAATACTAAACCGTTGTTTCTCATTCCAATTTTCTGGCAAATGATTGCCATTCAAGAAAACATGTCTCTTTTCATCCAAACCAATGCCCGGTTGAAAATAAATATCAGCATAATTATTTGAATAAGCAGAACCCATCTCATCAAATGTAAGATCGAGTGTGTTAACTTGTTTGATTGGAAATGGGCTTGGCATGATACTCTGGTTATTATGGATAAATGCTCATGTTTTTGTTAAGGATGAATCAGGAAATTATACTACCCACAACTGTATATTCATACAAGTTTATGTTATCAAATTGAGAACCATATAACATTGTTAAATACTAAAAAGTTTTAATAAATTATATGTTTTTACACAGTTTGATAAGTTGTATTATTTTAATATTGATAGATTAAGCTTGGTTTTGTAATCAATATTTTGTATTAATAACTTTTCCGTTATATCAGGATTGTAATGTGCTTTTATTAAGATTGTGCCTAAAACATCAAATTCATTTTGGTGGTTACTGGTAGATTTATTTAACTTTTTAGCCATATCTTGCAATGCATTTTTTACGATTTCAGGGTCTCTTTTCTGATTAATGATGGATTGTCGAAAAGAATTAAACCAGTCGTATTGATGTTGATTGGCGAAAACCGCACGGCTTTTTATAAGCGCAGCATGTTCCCATAACCATGCTTGATTGAGTTGATAATTTTCAAAATTTGTTTTGGTTACTATGGCAGCACCTGATTTGCCATTGGGGCGCAATTGGGTGTCTAATTGATATAGACTGCCAGAATAAGTTTTTACAGACAACAAGTGCACGATGCGTTTGATCCAACGCATAACAAATTGGTGGTTAGCTTCAGTAATATCATGGTCAAGTATAAAAACAAGATCAAAATCTGAATTTAAATGCATGTTTTTCATAGCCAAAGAGCCATATCCAATCACGATGAGATCTTCAGGTTTAAGGCTACATTGAGATTTTTTTTGAGTTATACCCCATGCCAACTTAATGATAAGCGCTAATATAAACTCTGCTAAATCTGTAAGCACCTCACAGGTTCTTTTGGCATCAAGTGTATGGTCAATATAGGCCATTATGGCTTTAAATTGTAATCGTTGTTTAAATTGACAGAGAATATCTAAATAGCTTTCTTCATCATTGGTATTGAATTTTTTTGAAAAATTACGCCATTGTTGAGACATGACAAATTCACTGTCATGAACTCCATCAAATAATATTTCTAATAATGAGGGGGTTTTACTGATGGCATCGCAGAAATAATTACTATATGACAACTGTTGTATTAGCTTTTCTAAAACCAAAGGAGATTCAATTAACATTGATAAATAATTTGGACGTTTGCTGACAGCAAAAACAACTCGCTGGTAACGATGCAATAATTGAATATTGTTGTCTTTATCTAAATAAGGTGCTAAAGCATCGAGAGCTGCGTACATTTTATGTTTGTTAGATTTAGGAAACTTTTTTTCAGAGATATCGTCTTTTAGTTGTTGTATACCAGAATGATTGGTCATATTTTTTGGTGTTTGATTATTTGATATAAATAATTTTTCAAAAATACAATTGACGTTTTGCCTGTGCTGATTTAATTTTTTGATTAATAAAGTTTCGTTGTCATAATCCATACTAACGGCCAGAGCATTCGCATCATTGGGTAAATGATGACTGTCACTGTCGTTAATGATTTGGCATAAGTTTTCAAGCTTTCGTAAAAATAACCACGCAGCTGTCAACTGTTGCAATTCCTTTACACTTAAATGATGGTTGTCATGTAAGTAATGCATTTGTTGCCATAAATCATTGCCACGTAATTGTTTATTTCTGCCAGCGAATGTTATTTGTAGGGTTTGAATAATGAATTCAATTTCACGAATTCCTCCTGTCCCTAATTTTATGTTTTCTTTGTCATCAACTTGCTGCCGGGCAATTTGTGTTTTTATTTGACGTAAGGATTCGAAAATATTGTAATCCAAGTATTTTCTATAAATAAAAGGTTGTATTTGATTTAGTGTTTCGTTGGCTTTTTTTTCATCACCTGCTATGAAACTGGCACGTAACCAAGCATAGCGTTCCCAATCTCTGCCTTCGGTTTCAAGGTAATCTAATAAATTAGAACAGCGACATACTAACGGAGCAGCGCTGCCAAAAGGTCGCAAGCGCATGTCAACACGATAGACAATTCCATCGTTTGTGAATGAATCTAATATTTGAATTATTCGTCTGCCCAATCGATTAAAATAATTTTGAGCATCTATTGATTTCTTTCCATCTGAAACGCCGTTACCTGTGTAGCAAAAAACCAAATCTACATCGGAGCTATAATTTAATTCATTGCCTCCCAGTTTTCCTAATGCGAAGATGATTAAATTTTGAACAATACCATTACTGTTTAAAACCTCACCATGTTTTAATTTGAACTCTTTTGTGGCTGTTTCATAAGCAAATTTAATCATTAATTTTGCCAACTGACTGGTAATCTTTAACGTTTTTATGTGGTCAATAGGATTTTTGAATTGTGTATCGCGTGCAGCAATTAATGCCAAGCGTGATTGACGATAGAGGCGTGGAAGCGAAAAAACATCCAACTGTGAATTGCACTTTTTAAAAGATTTCCAATCAATTTCTAAATCGAAATTTGTTGTTGTTAGCAACTTTGCCAATTCTGGTGACAATTTGAACTGTTTATCTACAAAAGGACTGAGTTTTAAAATATTTTTCATAAATTAATATGATGGGCAATGCCCATTTTACTCAATTTCATGAGAATGATTTAACAACAATAAATTATCGGGCTTTAAAATATGCATTTTCTGAAATATCTAGCCAGTCTTTTGATTGTTCAGCAAATGATTTATAGGATTGAAAAATGCGATTGCCAATTTCTGAACTGTCCCCTAATTCATTAAGTACATCATTTGCATGTCGTTTAAATTCTTCAAGTACAGCTGTTGGATATTGACGCAATTGAACATTGTGCTCGTTAATAAGCGTTTCTAGCGCATTATTGTTTTTTGCAGTAAAATTAGAAAGCATGTTCTGATTTGAAGCCATACAAGCAATTTTTACAATTTGTTTTAAATCATCAGGCAAGTTATCATAAGCCTCTTTATTAATAGTGGCCTCAAGACAGGCTGTGGGCTCATGCCAACCAGGATAATAATAGTATTTTGCCGCTTGATAAAAACCAAATGCCAAGTCATTGTATGGACCAACCCATTCTGTGGCATCAATATTGCCAGTTTGTAATGATGTAAATACTTCAGATCCGGGTAATAATTTTGGAGAACCTCCAGCCCGTTTTAAAACATCTCCACCTAAGCCGGGAATCCGCATAACCAACCCTTGGATATCTTCGAGTGTGTTGATTTCTTTATTAAACCACCCACCCATTTGCACCCCTGTTTGGCCAGCAGGGAAGGGCACAAGATTGTGTTTCTGGTACAATTCTGTCCATAATTCCAACCCTCCACCATGGTATAACCAGGCATTCATTTCTTGAGCGTTCATTCCAAATGGAATCGCTCCAAAAAATTGTGCTTCAGGGACTTTGCCTTTCCAATAATAACTGGCTGCATGACCCATCTCTGCGGTACCATTAGAAACAGCATCAAATACTTCAAGAGCTGGGACCAATTCCCCACCACCATAAACAGTGATATTGATCCTACCACCGCTCATTTCATTAATGGTTTTTGCTAAAAAATTAGCACCAGTGCCAAGGGCTGGAAAGTTTTTAGGCCAGGCTGTGACCATCTTCCATTCAAATGATTGGTTTTGTTCTTGTGTGTCTGAACATTCTTGTTGTTTAGGTTTACAAGCAACTAGACCACCTGTAAGAGTAGTAGCCCCAATGGCTTTAATTAGGTTTCTTCTTTTCATGTTATTTGCACAACGTCCTAATGGCTTTATTGACCTCTTTTAATTTATTGGTTATTTCTGATTTGTCCATTTTTATGTATTCACCCGTGGCTGGATTTTTCTTTTTTACAGAAAAGGATTTTTCTAAAGTGACTTTGTTCTTTTTTGCAATGATGCAGTTTTCTCTGTCTTGGATTTCTTTGACGCGTTGTTGTTCTGATCGGTTGTACTCAATCGCGGCTTTTTGTTCTGCCGTCAGTTCTTCATTTGGTATTTCGGCTTTGGTCTCGTCTTGTGCTACATTAATTTTTGTGGATTTACTGTTATAAACTTTGACTTCATCAGTTTCAATATTCTTAGGTTTTTTTTCTGTGTAATGGGTGTTGCCATTTTCATCAGTCCATTTATAATATTTTTCCTTGGCATCTGCTTGCATGGAGCAAAAAAGTGCGGTAATTATTATTAAATATTTCATATTGGTTCTCTATTTTAGGTCTGTGGTGTTATTTATAGCATAATTTGCTATAAAATGCCCATAATCAGGCTTGAATCTGTTTAACTCTTCCAACAATACCTGACTCTAGCCGGACTTTGATTCCATGTGGATGTGTGGCTGAATTGGTTAAGATGTCACTGACAACTCCCTCAGTTAATTCGCCACTGCGCTGGTGGTGTTTTTGCACTATTGATACTTTAGATCCTTTCTTGATGTTCTTTCTGTTATTACCATTCATTTACTATTCTCTTGTTTGTAATTGTCAAAAAATTCTTCCATACGGGTGATGGCTTGATCTAAAATTTCTATATGGGGCAAATACACCAATCGAAAATGGTCTGGTTTTGGCCAGTTAAAACCAGTTCCATGAACCAATAAAATGTGTTGTTGTTTAAGTAAATCAAGTATCATCAACTCATCATCAGTAATGTTAAAACGCTGAATATCAACTTTGATGAAATTATACAATGCCCCTTTAGGTTTGGTGGTGGACAATCCAGGAATATTGTTAATGCGTTCATGTGTTAATAACCTTTGTTGATTTAGTCTACCGTTTACGTCGGTTAATTCATATATGCTTTGAAAACCACCAAGAGCAGTTTGGATGGCATATTGGCTCGGGACATTGGCACATAATCGCATCGATGCAATCATTTCTAACCCTTGAATATATCCACTTGCGTGAAAGGTTTTACCACTGATAACCATCCAACCAGTTCGGTAGCCGGCAGATCTGTATGTTTTTGAAAGCCCATTAAAAGTCACAAACATTAAATCATTTGCTAGAGAAGCAATGGAAGTAAATTTTTTCTCATCATATAGAATCTTGTCATAAATTTCATCACTATAAACGATTAAATTGTGTGTTCTGGCTAGTTCAATGATATCTAATAACGTTTGTTTGGTATAAACCGCTCCAGTTGGATTATTGGGATTAATAATAACAATGCCTTTTGTATTTTTGTTTAGTTTGGATTTAATGTCTTCAATATCAGGGGCCCAATCCTTGTCTTCATTACATAAATAATGAACCGCTGTACCACCTGATAGATTGACTGCAGCTGTCCACAATGGATAATCTGGTGCAGGAATTAAAATTTCATCCCCATTATTCAATAAGGCTTGCATTGACATGAGTATTAATTCACTCACACCATTGCCAATGAATATGTTTTCAAACTCGAGTCCTGAAAAGCTTTGTTGATAATGTTGATAAATCGCTACTCTTGCTGAATATAAACCTTTTGAGTCACAGTAGGCATCTGCTTTTGGCAGATTATGAATCACATCTTTAACTATGTCATCAGGTGCATTTAATCCAAATATGCCAGGGTTGCCGATGTTTAGCTTAAGTATATTGTTGCCACTGTCTTCTAGTTTTTTTGCCGCATCAAGTACTGGGCCACGAATGTCATAACATACACCTTGAAGCTTTTTAGACTTGTTTATCATTGAATGAAGTGATTGAATTGGATTTAAAATAGCATTATATCAGCCTTCTTGGTGTTATAATGCTTGTTTAGGACAAAAATAATAAATATGACAAAAATTTCAGAATCAGCAAAAAAAGGCATTTACTTGCTGCCGAACTTATTTACTACTGGTGCATTGTTTGCAGGGTATTATTCTATTATTGCTGGTATAAATGGCAAATATGAAATTGCAGCCATTTCGATTTTTATAGCAGCGTTATTGGATGGTTTGGATGGCCGTGTGGCGCGTTTAACCAATACCGAAAGTGCATTTGGTGAGCAATATGATTCATTGTCAGATTTAATTTCTTTTGGTTTAGCACCCTCTTTACTTATGTACAATTGGTCATTGCAATCATTAGTCGATATTCACCCAATCATGGGCAAAATTGGTTGGCTAGCCGCCTTTATTTATGCGGTCAGTGGTGCATTGCGATTGGCGCGATTTAATGTACAAATTGGATCTGCTGACAAAGCCTATTTTCAAGGTTTGCCCTCTCCAGCAGCGGCAGCACTAATTGGTGCTTTTGTTTGGGTTGCAGTTGATCATGAATTTACCGGTGAGTCATTGCGGTTTGTTGCCTTGGTTGTTACTTTGGTATCTGGTTTGTTAATGGTTTCTCGTTTCAGGTATTATTCATTTAAAACTTTACCATTTAAAGAAACAGTGCCTTTTGTCTGGATTTTATTGTTAGTGTTGATTTTCGTTTTATTGGCTTTGGCGCCTGCAAAAGTCTTATTTGTTGTGTTTTCTTTGTATACCATTTCAGGTATTTTAATGACAATGCTAAGCATAAAACAAAAACGTGCGGCCAAAAAACAACCAAAATCATCAGAAACTAAGGAATAATACAGATGTCCCAAGAGCAATCGTTACAAACAGTAGAAAACAATTCAGCAGGAACACTGGATCAATTAAAACTTTTGGCTGATTTGTCTCAAGCATTTGTACAAACATTGAACATCGATGAAACATTAGATTTGGCAGTAGAACAAATTGCTGGGCACATGAATGCAGAAGCTTCTTCAGTATTTCTATTTAATATAAAGAACAAGAAACTTATTTGTCGGGCCAGTTTTGGCCCAGTAGACATAAAAGGCATTGATGTCGATGTCGATAAGAGCATCGTCGGTAAAACTTTAAATTCTGGTCACTGCCAGATGATTCGTGACGCTAAACTAGATCACAGCTATAATTGTTCAGTTGATCGATTAACTGGATTTCAAACCAAATCTGTTTTGTGTACACCTTTGATAGCTGCGGGAGAGAGCATTGGTGTTTTGCAAGTTTTAAATAAAGAAGCTGATATTTATTTTGACAGAAGAGACCGTGATATTCTGCGGGTTTTGGCTTCACCTTTGGCATTGGCAATCAATAATGCCCGTTTAACTATTCGATTGGTTGAACAAAATCGCCTAAAAAAAGAAATTACCTTGGCACGTCGCCTTCAACGATCATTACTCCCACCAAGAAAAAAACCTCCATTTCCAGTGGTTGGAACCAATGTGCCAGCTTACGAAGTATCTGGTGATTTTTATGATTACTTTTCTTTGAGTGAAGATTGTGTTGGATTTGTTGTTGGAGATGTTTCTGGTAAAGGACTGGATGCATCCATGTTGATGGTCAGAGCCAGCAGTTTACTCAGATGGATTGGTAAAGACAGGTTGCCGCCTTCAAAATGGTTAGAAAAAGCCAATAAAGAATTGTGTGAAAGTGCTTCACGTGGCATGTTCGTCTGTGCAGCAGCAGGTTATTTTTACCCCAAACAAGATAAAGTAGTGTGGTCCAATGCAGGATTGCCCCCAGTGATTCATAAATGTTCAGAAAGCAATAAAGTACATACTTGGATAGCCGATGCTCCGCCACTGGGTATTGATGCTGATTTAGATTTTCCAGAAAAAGAAACCTCAATTGGTGGTGGAGGCTTGTATTTCTTTACTGATGGACTAACAGATGCCAGATTGGAAAATGGTGAACAGTTAGGAACTGAAGGATTAATAAATTACATCAATACAGTTGAAGCAGAAAGTGCGGAAGTCAGAGTCGGAAAAATCATTACTTATGTTCGTCGCCAACAATTGGCAGATGATGCAACCATGTTATTGGTTGAGAGGCGAGATAATATACATGAACATTATTTAGATGGTATCAGTTTTCAAGCAGATCCTGTTAATTTAAAAATGGTAAGAACGAAAGTCTCTGAAATTGTTAAAGAATTAGAATTTGATGATAAGTCTGAGCAGCAATTGGTGCTATGTTTAGATGAAGCAGTGACCAATATTTATCGACATGCTTATAATAATGATGGTAGCGGAGAAATTGATTTATCATTTAAGTTACAAAATAACACATTGGTATTTTATTTGCGTGATTACGCAGCTTTAGTATATGACAATTCAATTAAGCCAAGAGACTTGACCCAAACAAGACCTGGCGGACTGGGCATTAACATCATAGACAGTGTGATGGATTCATGGGAATTTGCGACACCAAAAGATGGATACGGTAACCTGCTTATCATGAAAAAAGAACTCTGTCACAAGTGAGATTCAGATAAATTACACAATTTCACCTGCAAAACTTGTATTTATTCTAATAAAACCCATAATCCGTAGCTGAAGTTGGCCTGACAATCGCGGTGTAATATTTTACATCGAGGAAAGTCCGGGCTCCACAGGATACAGTGCCAGATAACGTCTGGGAAGCGTGAGCTTACGGCTAGTGCAGCAGAGAGAAGACCGCCATCCCTTAATCGGGTTGGTAAGGGTGAAAGGGTGTGGTAAGAGCACACCGCATGACTGGTAACAGTTCATGGCAAGGTAAACCCCACTGGGAGCAAGACCAAATAGGAAAACAGACTTCGGTCATGCGTGTTCCGCGCAGTTTTCGGGTAGGTTGCTTGAGGCATGCAGCGATGTATTGTCCAGATGAATGATTGTCTTAAAAACAGGACCCGGCTTACTGGCTAACTTCTTTTTTGCATTGTCTTTTACTCCAGCACTGCGTTGCTTAAGTATTTTATAATGATTATGTATTTGATATACACTCACATTCTAAAATAAATAAGCGCCTTGTTCTGAAGAAAATAAATCGCAAAATACACTACATAAATATACAAATGCATTAAGTTATGGCACAAGCAGATTTAAAAAATTGGTGGTCAGAACAAGCCTTTAATTTTCCTGATGAAAAACTGGCAATACTAGGCCGTGCCATTGATATTGCGGACAACGTTTCTTCAGAATTAATTTTGAATCAGCAATGCCAATCTAAAAATCACTTACTTGAAACCATAAAAGTCCTAACCAATTTAAAAGCAGATGACGAAGTCATTACTTCCGCATTATTGTTTCATGTTTTGAGGCAAGGCGAATCAATTAATGTAGATCAACGAAGTCAATTCTCAGAAGGCGTTTTGTTTATTTTGGATGAGATTTATAAAGTGAGCCAAATGGAGTGGATGACAAACGCACAAGCGTTAATGAATAATGGTGAATCTTTAAGGCGTTTATTATTTGCCATGATCAAAGATGTTCGATTGGTGTTGATCCTATTGGCAGATCAACTTGTAAAACTACGGGCTGCAGTAGATTGTTCTGAGGAGATTCAATTAGAGTTGGCACAATTGTCTCAAACATTACATGCGCCATTGGCCAATCGCTTGGGTGTTTGGCAAGTTAAATGGGAATTAGAAGATTTTTCTTTTAGGTATTCACAACCCAACGAGTACAAAGAAATTGCTAAATTATTGGCCGAACGCCGTGTTGATCGTGAGCAGTTTATTCAACATTCAATTCACCAATTGACAGAAAAATTATCTGAAGTACACATCAAGGCCGATATTGTAGGCAGACCCAAGCATATATATAGCATTTATAAAAAAATGCAAAAGAAAAATTTAAGTTTTGATGGTCTCTATGATATTCGAGCGATCAGAATATTAGTCGATGATTTGTCTCAGTGTTATGCGGTTTTGGGGATGGTCCATGCTTTGTGGAAGCACATCCCAAAGGAGTTTGATGATTATATAGCGATGCCAAAAGGCAACAATTATCAATCATTGCATACTGTCGTTATCGGTGAAGGTGGTAAAACACTAGAGGTGCAAATTAGAACCCATGAGATGCATGAGCACGCAGAATTAGGTGTGGCGGCTCATTGGCGTTACAAAGATGGTTCGAAACAAGATGTTGGGTATGACAATAAGGTAAATTGGATGCGCCAATTGTTGTCATCTAATGATAAAGACAGTGATGATTTATTGGCTCAGTTCGAAACCGAAACAGAAGAGGAGCGTATATATGTTTTTACTCCCGCTGGTGATGTGGTTGATTTATCTGTAAATTCTACTGTTGTTGATTTTGCTTACCATGTTCATACAGAAGTGGGGCACAGAACTCGAGGTGCCAAGGTCAATGGCAATATAGTGCCGCTAAGCACTGTACTTGAAACTGGCGATAGGGTTGAAATTTTAACATCTAAGATTTCAAAACCAAGCCGAGATTGGTTAAGTGAACAAGCGGGTTACCTTAATTCTGCTAAAGCCAAAGCCAAGGTTCGGCATTGGTTTAGAGAAAATGATTTTGATCAAAATGTCATTGTTGGTAAAGAAGCTCTGGATAAAGAGCTAAAGAAATTTGCATTGGAGTCTGTTGATTTAAAGGGGTTTCTTAAGAGATATAATTTACATGAGGTGGATAAATTATATGCCAGAATTGCAACTGGTGACATTTCAGTCAATCAAATATTACGTTTGGCTGAAGAACAATTAAACCCAAAAAAAGCCGAACCATTTAAATTAACCAAGACAATACCAGCTGATCAAAAACGTTCACACAATCCTTATGTTATTGAAGGCCTGGCCAATGTTATGGCAACCCAAGCCAGTTGTTGTCATCCAGTTTTGGGTGATACCATTGGTGGTTTTATCACACGAACTCGTGGAGTTAGTGTTCACGGCATGTCGTGTGAAAATTACACACGCATGATTACTGATGAGCCAGAGAGAATTATTGCAGTCACTTGGAGAAATGATACCAGTATCAGTTTTCCTGTTGAAATTGAAATCACGGCATATGATCGCAAAACATTTATTAAGGACTTATCAGCGGTTTTGGCAAATTTAAAAGCCAATATTGAAGCTTTAACGGCTCAACCAGATAATATTCATGGCACCAATCACATTCAACTGACTATCCGAGTCAATGATTTTGAGCACCTTAATGTGGTATTAAGCCGTATCAGCACCATAGAGCATTTGATCTCTGTAAGGCGCATTGCTTAATATAAGTATTTTTTTGTGCTGGGAATATTGTTTCATTCAAACCCATTTTTAAATATAATTGATTCAATGGCTTCTATCGTAAAGTCTACAGTGGTAGAAAAATCTTGGCCACCATTACTGGTACCACCAGAATCTTTTAATACCACAGATACATTGGCTATACCTGATGCACTATTTGAAATTGTGAAAGTTAAATCTCCAGTGTTAAAGTTTACTTTTGGTTGCTCTGAAAAGAACCCACTCGCAGGGAAGGTTGTGATAATAAAACTAGCTGTTTGTGAATTTTCGTTAATGGGGCCGACACTGATTTCTGAAGCCCATTCTGGCAATGTTTGAAATTGATCCAATGGGGCGTTGATTACAAGTTCATCAGCAGTAAATGAAGGCGCATCATTAACGGGTAAAATGTCCAAATGCATGTTAGCCATTGCCTTGTTGCTTTGGTCAGTGATGGAATATTCTAGTTGAGCTTGTCCATTGGTATCAAGGTTGTTAGTCACAAATTGGATATCACCATTAATACCTATAATGCCCACCCCTGGAATACTGCTGGTATTGAAATCGAAAGCAAATGGCTCTAATACGATTAATGGATTATTGTCGGTGTCGTTACTCAGTAACCCATTTGCAACAGATATTAACAGTGACTGACCTTCTAATATCTGATAGTTATCGTCAATTGCATCAGGAACTGGGTTGGCAGAATTGGTATCTAGCTCTATGGCTCCAATATCGCAACCATTTAATGAGTTGTTTATATTGGGATTATCAAAAATTCTGTTTCCCGAATTAAGATTGTGAAAATTTCTTTGGTCAGCGGTTTCCGTGTCACATTTACCATGGTCTACTACAACACTATTACTCATTGGCATATGCGTTAGAGTAGGGCCGCCATTATTGCTAATAATTGTTAAAAGCGGATCCAATGGAGTAATTGAGTCACCAACTAAATCATTATTAATGTTTGGCTGGCCACTTGGAAATTCACCAGAAACTGTTGAATTGTCTCCAATTAAGTTATAGCCCAAGCTATCAAAGTTTCCTGTTAAATCAGGAGCGTTATTGGTGCTGTTGTCACTATTTTCTGCAACAATTGTATTAAGCATTTGTAAGTTAAAAGTCGAGCTGTTGAAAATTGCGCCACCAGTTGCATTTGTTTCTTGGTCTTGGACATCAGATTTATTCTTGGTAAATGTAGAGTGTTTAATCGTGACCTCTGAGCTATCAATGACTGATGACAAGGCACCCACAGCAACGGCTCCTCCGCGTCCGGTAGTTCGGTTATTAGAGAAAGTAGAGTTTGTTATTGAAGTAGTTGTGAGGAATAAATCGTTAGACCTAATAAGTATTGCACCCCCAGCAACAGTTTCAGGGCTAACACTCGTATTTCGAGCTGCATTATTTAAAAACGTTGAATTTTCAATCTTGACATTCAAACTTGCACCCACTAACACAGCTCCTCCTCCAAATAAGGTTTCATTGTTTGAGTCGACATCGTTATTTGAAAATTGACAGTTTTTAATAAAAACCCTGTTATTATTTGAAGGAAATCCAGCAAGGCTTACTGCACCACCACCAGAATCTGCACGGTTGTTGTCAAAATACAGGCGGTTTAATGTTAACTGTGTGTCAGCAGAAATTATGGCATACAAGGCGCCACCATCTGTATCAATATTTGGATCTAAAACGTTGTTTATTAAAGAAAGGTCAGATATTAAAAATTCTGCCAGTCCTGCCGTGTTTTGGATTTTAAATACACGAGTACCAAGTTGATTTGTAAACGACAAAAGGTCTCTTCCTGGGCCACGGATTGCTACAGACTCACTAATTTCTATTGGGTCGGCTAAATCTATGTGTGCTGGTAGAATAATTGCATCGAATTCTATGATATCAATTATTGGTGCAATCTCACCTGCTACACATTCTCCAATTGTAGCTCCAGAAGCGATATTATCATTCGCAGCTGCAATGGCTTCATGCATAGTACATTTACCATCATCTGCTGCAGCCAATAAAAATTCAGTGGTATTAACCACAATGGTGGCTGCAGGCGTTCCTGTAGTAATAATTAATAATAGCAATATTTTCTTCATACCTAATCTCAATTTTTAAAATTCATGATTTGAGAATTATAATATACACATTGTTTTGAATCATGACAACACTATGACAATATCCTGACAAGACTGAATCTAGCAGGTAAATATGCACAGAAACAATTTTAAATTATGGTATTTTTTGGTGTTTATAGTATTTAATTGATTCGTGTCAATGTCATCATATGTTTTTCAATTTAATATGAACCAATAATTTGGAGAAATCATATGTACAAAAATGCCGAAAAAAATTTAAAAAAAATCAAAAAAGAACTTAAAACCAGAATTAAACACATTAAAAAATCTCTCACAGCTACTCGCAGTAAAGATTGGGAAGAAGCGGCAATCGAGGCTGAAAATGACGAGGTGTTAGAGGGTATCTATTCCGAATCTACAGCTGAACTAATACAAGTAAAATTTGCGCTGAAAAGAATCAAATCTGGAGATTATGGCGATTGTGCTGAATGTGGTGATGGCATTAATAAAAAGCGTTTGCAAATAATGCCATATACGTCATTGTGTATACAATGCGCACAGAAACTAGAGTAATAATTAAATATAAAGATAATGTCAGTTGACTGACTATTATTTTTTAAAATTGCTGAGCAGTTTTTTTATGATTGGCTCATTAATAACTGCTTGTTTTGCTGTTTCTAATCGGTGAGCTCTGACTATTGTTTTTAAGCCTTTTAAGGCATCTTCAAAATCATCGTTAATAACCAAATAATCGGCTTCACCGTAATGCGAGATTTCATTCATTGATTTTTTCATTCGAGATTCAATCACTTTTTGGCTGTCTTGACCTCGGCTTTCTAGTCTTTCTCGTAATGCTTCAATTGTTGGAGGTAAAATGAAAATACTGATGGCATCTTTGCGGCGTTTTTTTATTAATTGCGCTCCTTGCCAATCAATTTCTAGCACCACATCATGGCCTTCATGTAACATTTTATCAACAGATTCTTGTGATGTACCATAATAATTACCAAACACTTGGGCATATTCTAAAAAATCGCCTGCTGTAATTTTTTGTTGAAATTTTTCTTCTTCGATAAAATGATAGTGATAACCATCAATTTCTCGCGGGCGTATGGTTCTGGTGGTTGACGAGATGGATAATTTTAAATGATTGGTGTCACGCACTAGTGCGTTAACCAGGCTGGTTTTTCCAGTTCCAGATGGAGCTGAAACGATAAATAATGTGCCTATTAATTTTCCTATCATAATACTTATTCTATATTTTGTACTTGTTCACGCATTTGCTCAATGGCTACTTTCAGATTGATGCTAGATTGTGAGGTCAGTATGGTAGCAGATTTTGAGCCAATGGTGTTAGCTTCACGGTGTAATTCTTGAATCAAAAAATCCAATCGTCTGCCTACAGGTTCATCCAGTTCTATCACGCGTTGAACTTCGGTAATGTGGGTATTTAAACGATCAGTTTCTTCAATGATGTCTGCCTTTTGTAATAACATCGCCAACTCTTGTTCAAATCGGTCTTCGTTGTGGTCAACATCTATTTCTTCTAATTTTGCCAATAACCGGTCTTTTAAGCCTTTTTGAATTTCAGGAATGTGTTTTTCCACCAAATCATTGGTTTCAATTATTGTTGTTAGTTTTTCTAATAAAACTGTTTTCAGTGACTCACCCTCTCTGATGCGGGCATTAAGTAATTTTTTGGTTACTTTTAGAATCAAGTCCAAAGTTGTTTGTTCCAATTCTGAAGTATCCTTAGGAGTTTGAATCACCAATTGTGGCCATTTCAATATATCCATCGTATTAAAATCTGTTTTAACACCTTCGACCTTTTTGTTGATTTCGCTGTTACATTGCAATAATTGTTCAAGCATTGGAATGTTAATACTCAGTTCATTAATGTCAGCATTTGGATTGGGGTAATATTTAATGAAAATTTCAACTTTCCCTCTACTAAGGTGTTTGCTTAATAGCTTTCGAATGTCACCTTCTGATTTACGTAAAAAATCAGGTTGTCTTATTGTGATGTCTAAGAAACGTTGGTTCACAGACCGCATTTCGCAGGTAAATCGTCCAAACTCAGTTTGAATGTCGCCATTGGCGAAAGCTGTCATTGATTTAAGCATAATGATTTTAGAAAATATAAAAAATGCATTATACATGAAATCATTTGCCTTAGCAGTAAAGATGAAACCGAGTGTCTGTCAATTATAGATCTCACTTTTGCAAGCTCTTATAACATCATGCCATTATCTCTAATATACTTGAATGAATTCATGCCCAATCCAATATGTAGGGTCGTTACGCTTGTTAAAGGTCTTGATTATCAGTAAAATGTTTCTTTTTTAAAACAGATTATCTATGCAAAGACCAAGTCAAAGAGAGTTTAACCAATTAAGAGACATAAAAATCACCCGAAACTATACCATTCATGCTGAAGGATCAGTGTTAATTGAATGTGGGAACACCAAGGTTTTATGTAATGCTTCAGTCGAGGACAGAGTGCCAGTTTGGTTAAGGGGCAAAGGCAAAGGATGGGTGACTGCTGAATATGGCATGTTACCGCGTTCGACCGGATCGCGCATGCGCCGAGAAGCATCCAGCGGTAAACAAGGAGGTAGAACTTTGGAGATACAAAGATTAATTGCCCGCTCATTGCGTGCGGTTGTTGACTTAAAAGCATTAGGTGAACGCATTATCACAGTTGACTGTGATGTGATTCAAGCAGATGGTGGAACCAGAACAGCTTCAATAACAGGTGCTTATGTGGCAATGGTTGATGCTGTTAATAAAATGATAGAAAAAGGAATACTTAAAAAGAGCCCTATTTTTGGTGAAATTGCAGCAGTCTCAGTCGGTATATATGAAGGTGAAGCTGTATTGGATCTGGATTATCCTGAGGATTCTAATGCTGAAACTGATATGAATGTTGTGATGAATGATCAAGGACATTATATAGAAGTTCAAGGAACTGCTGAAGGGCATGCTTTTTCTCGTGATGAAATGAATCAAATGTTAGATTTAGCAGATCATGGGATTAAACAATTATTAACCGCTCAACAAGATGCATTATTAAAGTAATGAACAAAATAATTCTGGCCAGTGGAAATAAAGGAAAATTGCAAGAGTTGCAAACTATTCTGGCAGATTTTGCCATTGAATTAATGCCACAGCCAAAAACTCCTGAATATGAAGTCGAAGAAACCGGCACAACATTTATTGAAAATGCCATCATAAAAGCCAGGCATGCTTGCGCTTTAAGTGGACTACCCAGTATTGCAGATGATTCAGGTTTGGTTATTAAAGCATTAAATGGAGAGCCAGGAGTCAAAACAGCCCGCTATGCTGGAATTGGTTGTTCGGCACAAGATAATATGGATTTAATTTTAGAAAAACTCATGCCTTATGATGATAAAGAGCAGCGTAAAGCCACGTTCGTCTGTGCTCTTGTTTTTATGCGTTCAGCGACAGATCCCTTGCCGATAATAGCTGTAGGGCAATGGCATGGAGCCATTACCAGAGAAAAACATGGCGATAAAGGCTTTGGGTATGATCCTGTTTTTTGGGATTTTAAACACAAACAGACAGCGGCACAAATGCCAAATGCCTTGAAGACTCAATTGTCTCACCGTGGCCAAGCCTGTGTAAAGTTAAAATCCAAGCTCACATTATTGTGGAACAATTAATACCGCCTCCACTAAGTCTGTATATTCATTTTCCTTGGTGCGTTAAGAAGTGTCCCTACTGTGACTTTAATTCTCATCAATTAAAAGGTTCTATTGATGAAGAGCGTTATATAGATAATTTGATTGCGGACTTAGAACAAGACGTGGCCAAAGTGTGGGGCAGACCTGTTCATTCTATATTTATGGGCGGCGGAACACCCAGTTTGTTTTCTGCAGAATCTATTACAAGGTTGCTTAATGCAGTTCGAGCCTTGTTACAGTGTAAACCTGATATGGAAATCACCATGGAAGTCAACCCTGGCACAGGTGAGTATGACAATTTTGTAGGTTACAAACTAGCTGGTGTTAATCGTTTGTCAATGGGTATGCAAAGCCTTAAAGATTCTAATTTAAAAGCATTGGGGCGGATACATTCTTCAGATCAAGCCATTTCCGTATATCAAAAAGCGCGTCAAGCAGGTTTTGATAACATCAATTTAGATATGATGTTTGCATTGCCAAACCAATCATTGGAGGATGCAAAAGCCGATTTAGTATCATTGATTGAATTAAAACCAAATCACATTTCTTATTATCAATTGACCATAGAAGCCAATACACTCTTTGCGGTAAAAACTCCTAAAAACATCCCCAATGATGAGAGTTTGGAATCTATGTATCTGCAGGGAGTACGATTATTAGAAGAAAGTGGCTACAAACAGTATGAAGTTTCAGCTTATGCAAAAAGCAACCACAGAAGTCAACACAATGTAAATTATTGGAAATTTGGTGATTACTTGGGAATAGGTGCAGGTGCGCACAGTAAAATTTCATATGGTGCAGACAATAAGATTGAAAGGCAGGTTAAATATAAACATCCTCAAATCTACCAAACCTCAGAAGACGGATTTATTCAAGAAACTAAGATTTTAACAACTTCTGATTTGTTGTTTGAATACATGTTAAATGCTGTTCGCCTTAAACAAAAGATTAATCTCTCGGATTTTTCTGTAAGGACAGGTATTTCATCTGAAAAATTAACAACAAAATTAGATTTTGCAAATCAAATGAATTGGATAGAAATACAGAAAAATACCTTAATAATCACGCCAAAAGGGTATTTGTTGAGTGATGAAATCCTCAAATTATTGTTATAAATCCAATCTTTACAATAGCCATTGCTTATAACTATTAAAATATATTTAATCAAAAAAGCTAATTTATTTTTAAATAATTCTTGCTTTTTCAATGCTTTAAGAGTTATTCTTACAACAAATTCTTAAAAGAGTTTGATGAAGATGTAAAACTGTGATGAGTTACACAAAAAAAAATCAGTTAATTTGTTTTCATAGGAATCAAGATATTTAAGAATAATAATGAATAATTTAATCATTCAATGAGAGAAGATTGTGGGATTGTTTTCAAACAATAAAATGCAACTATTTGGTGTTGATGTCAGTTCATCGGCAGTTAAGGTAGTTCAATTAAGTAAATCTGGTGATAAATATAAGGTTGAATACTACGGTGTTGATCCGTTACCAGCAAATGCAGTAGTAGAGAAAAACATTACTGAAGTTGATTTTGTTTCAGCTGCGATTAGTAATGCTGTTCGCCGAGCTGGAATAAAAAGAAAAAGTGCTGCCATAGCCGTTTCTGGTTCTGCTGTCATAACAAAAACCATTAAAATGCCGTCTGATTTATCAGAAGATGAACTAGAGCAACAATTATCACTAGATGCCAATCAATATATTCCTTATCCAATTGAAGAAGTTAGCTTGGATTTTAATGTATTGGGACCAGTTGAAAATTCACCTGAGTTATCTTATGTTTTAATCGCTTGTTCAAGATCTGAAAATGTTGATGTCTGTGAGGAAGCTTTAGTAGGAGCAGGATTAACACCGGTGATAATCGATGTTGAATCATTCGCTATTGAAACCACTTACAATCAAATGCAAAAGGACATAGATATTTCAGATGAAGAAATTGTGGCATTATTTGATATTGGTGCAACAACCACAACCTTACATGTTATGTATCAAGGACGCAGTATTTATACAAGAGACCAAACTTTTGGTGGAAAACAGTTAACAGATGAAATTATGCAAAGATATGGTCTGTCTATGGAAGAAGCCGGATTAGCAAAAAGACAAGGTGGATTACCTGAAAGTTATGAATCAGAAGTTTTACAGAGTTTTATTGATTCATTAATACAACAAATTAGTCGCGCACTACAATTTTTCTTCTCCGCAACAGAATTTAATAATGTTGACAGAATATTATTGGCAGGTGGCACTTCTTCAATTGAAGGATTAGATGACTTAACAGAGCAACAAATTGGTGTTCCAGTACAAAAAGCAAATCCAATAAGTGGATTTAACTTGGCGTCTAGAATTGATGACATTGCCATTCGTGAGGATTCTCCTGCATTAATGACAGCGATAGGTTTAGCAATGAGGACTTTTGATTAATGGTTAAAATTAACTTATTACCATGGCGTGAAGAGAGACGCCAACAATTAACAAAAGAGTTTTATGTTTTGTTAGGGATTGGTACTGCAATTGCTTTAGCAATAGTGATATCAGTATACATGATTTATGATCACAATATACAATTTCAGCGTGACAGAAATACCATAATTGATGATGAAATAGCAATACTAGATGTGCAAATAAAAGAAATTGAAAATCTAGAAAAAACCAAAAATGATTTATTAGCACGTAAAAAAGTAATCGAAGAATTACAAGCCAATAGAACTCAAATGGTTCATTTGTTTGATGAGTTGGTCACTACCATTCCTAATGGTGTGTTTCTTGAAAATATAAAACAAAATGGAAACACGATTTCTCTTGAGGGTTATGCACAATCTCATTCACGTGTTTCGGCTTATATGCGAAAACTTGAAAAATCAGAATGGTTTAAAACCCCTGTAAATGTAGAATACATTAGTGCAGATGAATCATATGATACACATGAACAAAAATTTAAATTATTGGTAAAATTAACTAATCCATTAACGAAAAACAATCAAAATGAAGGAGAAGAATAATGAGTTTTGTTGAAGATTTTCAGAACCTTGATTATTCGAATCCTGGTGGATTGCCATCTTGGTTTAAACTTTCATCAGTAATATTACTCATGATTGTTATTATCGGCTTAGGTTATTATTTACAAATTAACGATCAAACATTATTGTTAAAAGAAGAAGAGGCCAAAGAAAGATCAGCAAAAGGACGATATAAAATAAAAAGAGAAAAGGCAGCTCAATTACCTGCGTATAAAGCTCAGTTAGAAGAGATGAAGATAATTCTTAATTCTATGTTAAGGCAGTTGCCAAGTAAAAATCAAATATCAGATATAATAGTTGATGTATCACAAACTGCATTGGCAAGTGGAATCGATAATGAATTGTTTAAGCCTGGAGCAGAAACGTTAAAAGATTTTTATGCAGAGAAACCTATTTCTTTAAAAATGGTTGGTAAATATCACCAGTTTGGAGAATTTGTTAGTGGTGTGGCATCTTTGCCAAGAGTTGTCATCTTAACTATGCACGATATATCACTGAAACCAGTTACTGAAGGTGAGAATGGCGTCCTTTTGCTTGAAGGGACAGCTAAAACTTATCGGTATCTAGATGATGATGAACAAGCTGCAATGGATGATAAATTGGCAAAAGAAGCTGCGGGTGGTAAATAATTATGAAAATTATTAAAATACTTTCATTGTTTCTTATTTTTATATTATTGGTCTCTTGTAATAAGGACAAATCAGATCTAGATAGATTTTTTAATGATGCTAAGGCGATTCCTGCAAAGCAAATTGAACCTCTTCCAGAAATTAATTCTCCAGAGGTTTTTGTTTATCAAGCAGAGAATCTTAGAGATCCTTTTTCAAATGATTTAGAAATTTTAGAAACGCTTAATACTGATGATGTCCCTTTAGTTGAAGGTGAAGGACCTGATTTAAATAGAAGAAAAGAAACATTAGAAAACTTTCCATTAGATGGACTATACATGGTAGGAACATATAATCAAAATAATACTTTTTGGGGCTTGGTTCAAGATCCTGAAAATGTTATACATCGGGTATCTTTAAATGAGCACATAGGCCAAAATTATGGTGAGATAGTCCAAATTTCAGAAGATCAAATTGATGTATCTGAATGGGTGGCTGATGGTTTAGGTGGGTGGATAAAAAGAGAAGCTAGTATTGCGTTGAGAGAAGAATAATGAATATATTAGTGGGTATTGCAAAAATAATTGAATCAAAAACTGTTAACAAAAGGCTTGAAAATAGAATGAAAACAAGAACTTATACACATAACAAATTATATAATAAATTGTTAATATTAGTGCTCATGTTAGCATCTACATCAATAATGGCTCAGCTGAAATTGGAATCTGTAGATTATAATAGTAACTTGGATGGCAGTGTAGAATTTCACTTGAAATTCGATGGCGACATTGATAAACCTGATGTGTTCCAAACAGCTCAACCTGCTCGTTTAGCATTTGATATGTTGGGAGTACAGAACGAATCTGGTGTTAAGGTCTTACCCGTTTCAAAAGGTGTGACTAAAAGTATGAGAATCGTTTCAGCTAATAATAAAACAAGGGCTGTGATTGATTTGATTAAATCAGCACACCATGAATTAAGTGTTAGTGGTAATGAGTTGACAGTGACTATTTTTGGTTCTTCAGGTTCTGAATTGTCAAATAACAACTCTCAAGATAATTCATATTCTATTAATAATATCGATTTTAGACGTGGTAAAGATGGCCAAGGAAGAGTGATTGTTACATTCAATAAACCAGGTGCATTGGTTAATCTGAGAGAAACTGCTGATACAATTCAATTAGACATGAAATCAACTGCCTTACCAGAACGCCTAGACAATAAATTAGATGTCATTGATTTTGCTACTCCTGTCTCTTTTGTAGATGTTAAGACTAGAAATGGCGATGTTAAAGTTGTTATTAATGCAGAAGGTGCTTATGAACACTTTGCTTATCAAACGGGAAATCAATATGTTATTGAAATCAGTGAATTAGAAGAGGAAGTTGAAAATAATGCATCCTTATTGGTAAAAGACATAGTTTATGAAGGACATAAAGTATCCTTTAATTTTCAAGACATTGAAGTAAGATCTGTCTTACAATTGATTGCAGATGCTTCTCAGTTGAATCTTGTGGTAGCTGATACGGTTGAAGGTAATGTCACTTTAAGATTAAATGATGTTCCATGGGATCAAGCTTTAGACATTGTGCTAAACAGCAAGCAATTAGATAAACGCAGAAAAGACAATGTTATTTGGATTGCACCTGCAAAAGAAATAGCAGATAGAGAACAACAAGAATTAGAAACATTAAGAGGCAAAGAAGAATTTGAACCTTTAAGAACTATTTATATTCAAATTAATTATGCTAAGGCTGAAGAATTTGCAGTATTACTTACAGGCGGAAAAGAATTGGAAGGAAATCGAGTACCTGGCGATGTTCAAGCCAGTGGTTTATTATCTCCAAGAGGTTCAGTATCATTTGATGAAAGAACAAATACATTGTTGGTATCTGACATATCAGATAAATTAAGAGAAGTTGAAGAAATTGTAAGGAAACTAGATATACCAGTTAGACAAGTTCAAATTGAATCTCGAATCGTCATAGCCACTGATAAATTTGGTGATGAATTGGGTGTAAAATTTGGTGTTACTGGGTCTAAGGAGGACTCTCATGGAAACATCCTTAGTACAGGTGGATCTCTTGATGCATTGGATAGACTAAATTCTCGTGCAATTACAAATAGAAATAATAGTGCCAGTGGATCTGGATTACCAAACTTTGATCCAGGCAGTCCATCTCTGGGTGAGAGGTTAAATGTTAATTTACCAGCTGTGGCTGGTAATGCAGGAGGTTGGGCGTTCAGTATTTTAGCTGCAGATTATTTACTTGATCTTGAGTTAACGGCATTAGAAACTGAAGGTCGCGGAGAAGTTATTTCAACACCTAGAGTGGTTACTACAAATCAAAAAGAAGCTACTATTAAGCAAGGTGTACAAATACCATATGAAGAAACTGCTGCTTCACCAACTGGTGTCCCCACTATTAGTTTTAAGGATGCTGTCTTAGAATTAAAAGTAACTCCACTTATTACTCCTGATGATCGTGTAGATTTAACACTTAAAGTGACAAAAAATACTGTTGGGCAGTTTTTCAATGGTGTACCATCGATAGATACCAGAGAAATAGATACAAGGGTATTGGTAGGAAATGGTCAAACAATCGTGTTAGGTGGAGTTTATGAACAAGTTAAATTAGTCAATAAATCTAAAGTTCCCATATTAGGTGATATACCAGGATTAGGCGCATTATTTAGAAATAAAGCTGTTCAAAATGATAAAGCGGAATTGTTAATATTTATCACCCCAACAATTATTAAAGAGAGTCTATAAAAGTGTTATTCAAAAATTATACAGGTATTAATACAATGAAAAAATCAATATATGCATTTTTGTTATTTGCAGTAGTTATAACATTATCTTCATGTGGCGGAGGTGGTGGTGGTGCAACTGGCGGTGGTAACCCTATAGATCCACCAGCAGATGGTTTTAATGTTCAATTGGTTCCATTGGCATTTAGTCTGCCAGCAAATACTTTGGACTATCCAGCGTTTTTAGGCTCTCCCTTTTTAACACAATTACAAGTGAGAGTGTCATTTCCAAATGGTTCTGTAGCTCCAGATGGCACTACGGTTAATTTAAGCACATCTAATGCCTCAGTGGCGTTTATTTCATTATCTGATGATCTGAATACTCCACTTTCTGCTGCCAATTTAACAACCAATGGTGGCGTCGCCAACTTTTTTATTAACAGTTTAAATCCGGGTAATGCAACATTTACAGCATCTGCTTCGACTGGAGGAAGGTCTTATTCTGGAAGCTTAATTTTTGCTGTTACAGAAGGACCTGATCCTGAATTTCAGCAATTGGCTGTAGTTGCTCCAAGAACAACATTGCCAGTGAACGATTTAAATGTTGCGTATTTTCCAGGAACGCCTTTCACGATGGAAGCTGACATACAATTTAGAGATGTATTTGGTAATTTCACAAATCCTTTAGGTGATGGTGATTCTTCATCAGTTGCCGTATCTGTAAATCCTGTTAGTGTATTGTATTTTACAACATTGGATGATCCTGCAACACCAGATATAAATGAATTTTTTGAAGGACTCGGACAAGGGCCTGTAAATATGGTGGCAGGTCATGGCACAATATTTTTATGGTCTCAAGAGATTCCTGGAACAGCAACAGTGACTGTTAACGCTGTTGAAGTAGGTTCTGAAAGACAATTAGAAACTACTTTTACAGTAGAGGTAGTTGACGGTACTGATCCTCAAATACCAACAGATGTTAATATCAATTCTACTGGAGCTTTATATGTCAATGGATCTGGTGGCACAACCAGTCAACCTATCAGTGTTGTTGTACAAAGCGGAAATCTACCAGTTGCTGATCCACAAGTAAATAATGTTCAATTGACCATGATTACAGATGGAGCCAATAGTGGTGAAACACTTTCTGGAGTTAATTATGCTGGCAACAGTGTTCAAGGAACCAGTATTAATATTGCAACAGTTAATGGAGTTGCTAATGCACTTGCCAATAGTGGTACAAATCCCAATACAATAACAGTCACCTCAACAGTGGATAAAGCTGACAATAATGTTGATAACGGAATTCAAGAACCACTTTCATCAGTAGCATCAATTATTGTAAGTGATGGTGTATTATGGGGGTTAGAAATCACAAATTCTACTCTAGATGTCTTAACTGTAAATGGTAGTTCAACTGGTGAAGGTGTAAATTTAGTTTATGATTTCCAAGATGGTACTTATAGTTTTACTTTAAGTGCAAGTGCAACAGATAAAGCCGGTAACCCAGCTCTGCCACAAACGGTACAATTTGGTATGATAAATAGCCCGATATCAGGATATCCATTAGAGGGATCAGGACAATTTGATATTTCTGGTTTTAATGGTGATCCACAAGAAGGAGGTTCAAGTTTTACCGCAGTCGATGGTAATTTCTTTACAGCTGGTGGTGGTGTACAAATAAGTGACACATTATTAGTATTCGGAGAAGAGTTACAAGGCAATGAAGACTTAGAAAGTGCCGTAACAGTTGAATCAATTAATACATCATCAAGTTTAAGTATTGTTGAAACATTCAATAGAAATGATGAAACGGGTTCAATTAATAATGATTTTGGAATTTTTCCTTATGCAATTGGCCGAAATGTAGATGGTAATATTACTGGAACAGCTTTTATTAACGAACTAGGTGTGGCTACGACAACAATGAATTACCCTGTTTCACAATTAGGAAGAATAGCTGCTGTTTATGTAAAAGGTCAAGGAGCCATTAATAACAATGTTGCAAAATCTGTTACGGATGTTGAGTTCATAGCATTCCCTGGAGTAGAGGGTTTTGGTGGTAACAGTAGTACGTTAACTGTTTCACCTAGTATAATTCCAGGCAATACAAGCGTTGGAATTAATGTCTGCTTAAGAGATTCAGCTCAAAATCCTTTACCAGGAAGGTTTGTTTCTTTCAATTTTGTAGGTCAAGGTCAAGGGTCGATTGACGGAGTTTCTGGAGCTGGAACAATGCCCACAGCAACTGGTTTTAACGGCTGTACGTTTGGTGTTGTTACTACTTCAGCAATATTACCAGGAAATGAAGGTTCTGGTTTTAATTTTGCATCAGGTAATGTTACATGTGATTTAGAAAATTCAAACAACACGAATTGTTTAGATGTAACGGCTTCAGATAATGGGGTGTTAAATGCAAATCCTTCTTCATATATTGGTAGAGGTTCAATTAAAATAATCTTAACCTTATATGATGGATCAGGAAACCCAATAGCAGGCGCGCCACTTTCAGGTACGTGTGATCAAGTTGCTGGCGGATCTTTATCATTGGTTGCTGGGCCTTCCTTAACAAATGCAGATGGAAGATCATCTGTGACTGTCTCAGTTTCATTAGATGCGCCAATGGGAGGTTTGAGTGGATCTTGTACATTTGCTACTCCAAACGGTACACCGACTGTAGATGTTCACTTTAGTGGTGGAGATGCTTGTTTAACTCAAAACCCAAGTCCATTGCCACCAAATGATGCATGCCCTGTTGTTCCATAGGCATATTTCATAATTCGTTAAAAATGCAAACTTTCGGGTTTGCATTTTTTTTGTCTATGAGTTTTAATGCCATAAATGTTAGACTAAGCTATTTACCAACCAAAGAATAAATGAATTACCCAACCATAAAACAGTTGAGATACTATATCGCTTTAGTTGAGCATAACCATTTTGGTCAAGCCGCTCAAAGTTGTTTTGTTTCACAATCTGCCTTCTCTGTTGCGATAAAAGAACTAGAAACAATTCTTGATGCCAATTTGGTAGATAGAACAAATAAATCTGTAACAGTGACTACTATTGGAAAAGAAACTTACACACAAGCTAAAGTTGTTATTCAAGAATTATCACACTTAGTTGAATTGTCTCACGGTAATAAAAAGCCTTTGTCTGGAAAACTATCTTTGGGAATAATACCAACGATTGCTCCATTCCTATTATCAAAATTTGTATTCAATTTACAAAAAGAATACCAAAATTTAGAGTTATACTTAAATGAGGGCATGACTTTAAACCTTTATGATAAATTAATAAATGGAGATTTAGATGTCATTCTCATTGCTTTGCCTTATGCATTGAAACAAGTAGAATCTATGTCTTTATTCAAAGACAATTTCAATCTGGTATATAAAACAAACAGTAAATGGATTCAATCAAATAAGCAGTATAATATTCCATTAGATGAAAGCGTTTTACTATTAGAAGATGGTCATTGTATGCGCAATCATGCCTTAAGTGCTTGTAAGTTTGAAAGCTTAGATAAAATTAGTAATTATTCTGCAAGCAGTATATTGACCTTAGTTGAAATGGTGAAAAGTGATATTGGCGTCACGTACCTTCCTGAAATGTCACTTGACTCTCATTTGATTGCTCAATCAGAACTCGAAATACAAAAATTAGACAAAGAAAGCTATCGTGAAATTGGATTGGTTTGGAGAAAAGGCAGTTCAAGAGTCAATGAATTTAAATTGTTAGGTGAGTTTATTAAGGCAAACCACTTATAATGGGATTAGGGGAGTTTTACTCATTGCTGTGCGCTCTCTTGTGGGCATTCGCAGTAATTTTTTATAAAAGAGCTGGAGATCATTTCAATGCCTATGAAATGAATTTATTCAAGTCTGCCTTTGTTCTACTTTTAATGATACCAACTGTATTAATTACAGATGGCTTGACTATCCCTGATATAGAGCAATCCCAATTTTGGTTGATATTTGTCAGTGGTTTTTTTGGCATTATGTTAGCCGACTTTTTCTATTTACGTGCCTTACAATTAATTGGTGCAAGTCTTACTGGGATTACTGGTAGTTTATACAGCCCGTTTGTAGTCGGATTATCCTTGTTGTTTCTCAGTGAAAGTTTATTGTTTTCGCAATACATTGGGATGATACTGGTTCTTGCTGGTGTTGTTCTTGTTGGGTATCGAAAAAAATCACTAATTATTGAGCACCCTCCTATAAAAGGTTTTGTCTATGCAACCCTAGCAGTTTTTTTCACTGCATTAGGAATAGTAATGATCAAACCTGTCAGTAATGAATTGCCATTCTTTTGGATTATTCTAATCCGTTCTTTTGCTGGATATATCACCATGGCAGCCTATGGTTTAATACTTAAAAAACCCCAATCAATACTCCACGTAATAAAAGCAAAAGGTGGCAAGTGGCTAATCATTGGTGCATTCATTGGTCAGTATATATCTATGATGGTGTGGGTAGCAGGATATAAATATACCAGTGCTTCAATTGCATCGATCTTGAATGAAACTGCATCAGTATTCATTTTGATTCTATCTTGGTTAATGTTGGGAGAACACTTAACCAAAAGAAAAGTCTTAGGTGTAATGATAACAATTAGTGGCGTAGTCATGGTATTAAATTTATAAATAGGTATTGACAATCAATATAATAGTGTATTAATATACTAATACACTAATACAAGTTAATAATATTGTCACCACCAATCATACATCTATTTTCACTCAATCCAGGTTCTGGCGTGCCGATCTTTAGGCAATTGATTGACCAAATCAAACAAGCCATCCGCATGAATCTATTGGTTAATGGTGAACAGTTACCTTCAGTTCGAGTCTTGGCCAGTGCATTACAAATCAACCCCATGACAATATCTAAAGCTTTTTCACAATTAGAAATTGAAGGCGTACTCATTCGTAAACGGGGTGTTGGTATGTTGGTAGCTGAAGTACAAGAGAATGGCCATATTTCTTCATCAATCGAAACACCATTGCAAAAGTTTATTGAGAATGCACACAAAGAAAATCTCTCAAATGATCAAATCATGGCATTGGTGCAACAATATTTATCCATCCAATCACAAGAGAAATCAAAATGAACAACTCAGTTATTTCAATAAAAAACATGTGCAAATCCTACAAAGAGAAACAGGTGTTAAAAGACCTCAATTGGGAAATTGAAAAGGGCGATATTATTGCCTTATTAGGAAAAAATGGAGCGGGTAAAAGCACGTTGATAGAATCTATTATGAACTTGCGTGACCACCAATCTGGAGAATTAAAAATTTGGGGCAATCAATGGAAAAACTTACCACAAACCAGGTGTGAAAAAATTGGATTTGTTGCTCAAGATATCGCAGGTTTTGAATGGATGCGTGTTCACGAATTTTTGAATTACTTGGGCAGTTTTTTTCCTTCCTATGACAAGGCTTATTGTGATGAGCTAAGGTCTCGTTGGGACATTGATGCCAAACAAAAAGTAGCAGAATTGTCGGGTGGTCAAACCCAGATTCTGCATGTAATACAAGCGATATCATGTAATCCAGAGTTATTAATTCTAGATGAGCCAGTTGCACATTTAGATCCAAATATGCGCAGAAAATTCATATCTGAATTGATTAACCTTTGTGCTAAAAATGAAACAACCATTATTTTCTCAAGTCACATAATATCTGATTTAGAAAGGGTGGCCAATAAAGTGGCGCTATTAAAAGACGGTAAAATTCAGGTGAATTATGATATAGAAGAGTTAAAAGCCAATATAGCCCATTTGAAAATATCTGCTGAAGCACCCTTAGAACAAAGTGAATACTACTCACAGTTAAGAAGTTGGCATGCTTATACCAATGGTGCTACAGCAAAACTGGTTGTTCCGATGCAGCAATCAATTCAAGAGTTTATTAACAATGCACCCCATGAAATTGAAGCCACTCCCATTTCTCTGGAAGATTGGTATTTAGAGGTGAGTCATGAGTCCGATTAGACAATCTATCTGGTTTTTATTAAGCCATTCAAAATTATATATTGGCGTATTGTTGTTATATACCGTGTTCATCATTGTCTTAATAATGTCTGACACCATGAAAAATCTACAAATAATGGGATTGATTGTTCAATTTTCATTATTTCTAGGCGTTTATCTTGGCGGTTCTGTAGCAAAGTTAAAGCAAAATCATTTGTGGAAAAATAATAGAAAATACAAAAACAACATACTCAATGCCTATTTTATCATTGTAATGCTAACAGGTGTTTGTATGATACCGTTGATATATTCATTGAAAGACATTAGTTTGTTAATACTGTTGATGCCAATAAGCATTTGTGTCTTCTCTTCTCATTTGGTATTGGGTAAAAACATAATCTATAAAATCATTATTCCAGCAATACCCATAATACTATTTCAATTGACATATCTTAAAGTAAATTTAGATATTGTTTTATTATTAATCGTTATAGCGACAGTGGTGTTGTCAGTCTTTATGTATAAAAATATTTTTTATCAATACCAATCCATGGCACCATCATTACAAACTGACAACAACAATAAAATGGCATTTATGACCACAGGTTTAAATTACTCTCAAATGAACAAAATAAATGGGATGTTGGGGTTGTTTTTATCAAAATGGATTTTATCAGGTAAGAAGAAAGTAGATTGGTCAATACTGATGCCTCATACTGTCTCTTATACACATCTCCGAGCCCACGAGACAGGCAGAAATCTCGT
>CAJXVJ010000005.1 GCA_913061105.1 uncultured Alcanivoracaceae bacterium
ACGAGATTTCTGCCTGTCTCGTGGGCTCGGAGATGTGTATAAGAGACAGATTCGGTACAATATAAACTTTCAAATCCGCAATGAACAACTATGAAACTTCGTTTTTTATTACTAATTTTCTTATTCAATACTGGTTATATTACTTGTAGCATAGCAGGGACAAATGACCTGATTTTCAACAGCAGTTTTGAGCCGTTGTTTTTTGTAGGTGGGACTACCACCACATCAAATGTTGTCCTAAAGCTCAACCAATATGATGACTACACTATTCTTGGTATTGGTGCTTATGTGACTCCATACCCTGTTGAAAACGGTTCAGAATATACAGTTGAAGTTGTTCAGTCCCCAGGTAACAATTTGTGTTCTGTCCAAAATAATAATGGTGTGATTCAAAATGATGATGTGGATAATATTGATGTGTATTGTGGATTAATCAATACAATTTATGATGTCAAACAAGAAAATGTGACTGGACTTGTCTCAATTGAAAACTTGATTGTGACAGAATGCAAAGATTCAGATGGTTACTGGGTACAAACCATTGCAGGAGATGCTGATTATAGTGGTGATGATTATTCTGGTTCTTATGTTAATAAAAGTGGAATCGTTTGTTCAGGTGATAATGCAGATGTTAAAGTGGGTGATAGAGTGACATTAAATCCTGCGTTTGCCAATGATTTTTTTGGACAAGTTCAAATGGTCCATAATTCAATGACCATTCTTTCATCTAATAACACACTACCACAACCTGTAAATACAAGTGTTGCAAGTATATCTGGTATAAATGCAGGACCTCTGGAAGGGGTCTTAGTTAAGGTTAACAACTTAACTGTTACAGATGTACAAACCCCGCCAGGTATTGGAGAATCAAGCCCGAGTAATACTTTTGAAGTCAACAATCAATTACTTGTGGATGATATACTTTATTTAAAGCAGCCATTTCCTGAAGTTAATGATTTTTATCCATCTGTTACTGGTATTTCAATTTTTAGAAATGGTCTGTCTAAATTGTTACCGAGATTTTCCCAAGATGTGTATTTTTCTACTGATGGCGTTACTAACTTGGTTATTAATGAAGTTGATTATAATCAAATAAATACGGATCAAAATGAATTCGTAGAGATAATGAACCCTTCCAATGGTCCTATATCCCTTGATGGTGTCACAGTATATTTTATAAACGGCAGTAATAATCTAGATTACGCTCAGATTGATCTAACAACAATAGGGACTTTATTAGCTGGTCAATATTTAGTCATTGGGTCTGCCAATATGATTGATAACGTGGCAAATGGAGCTTTGACCCTTGAATTTGATAATCCTGAAAACCAAATACAAAATGGAAACCCAGATGGGTTGGTTTTATTCAACAATAATACAAATTCAGTCATTGACAGCCTTTCTTATGGTGGAGATATTCCGACAGCTACATTGACTGATATCAATATGGTAGTCAACGTGACTGAAAATAGCGGAAGTGTTGCAGACAGTGGTTTAATTGATGGGAGTATTGCAAGGGTTCCTAATGGTTTAGATAGAAACTTGAATGATCAAGATTTTACATTCACAGCAGTAGCTACACCTGGTGCTTATAATAACTTAGTTACAACTCCTGAATTATTAGTTATCAATGAATTTGATTACAACACTCCTGGGACCGATGACATGGAGTTCATAGAAATCTATAATCCATCCTTATCAGATATTTCATTGATCAATGTCAGTCTTTATTTAATCAACGGGTCAAATAATACAGACTATTCCCAGATAGAACTTGATAGTCTGGTATCAATTCAAGCTGGGCAATATCTTGTCGTCGGTTCTTCAAATATGATAAATTCTGTTGCCGAAGGGGCATTGAGGTTAACGTTTGAAAACCCAGAAGGCCAAATACAAAACAGTGATCCTGAGGGCATGGTCTTATTTAATAAAAACAACAATTCAGTAATCGACTCACTGTCTTATGGCAGCGCCATCGCATTGGCAACATTATCAGATTTGGGTATTATGGTTCAAGTTACTGAGGGCAGCGCTACTGCCACAGACACTAATAATATAAATGGCAGTATTGCAAGAATTCCCAATGGGGATGACACTGATAATAATGGTTTTGATTTTAGATTCACAGAAACACTTACTCCTGGTGAATCAAATATTTTTGTAGAATAAATATCAATGCTATAAAAGATGATCCAAATCTATGAACTGTTATTCAAGTAATAGGAAGAGTGCTTTTCTCTCCCTATTACTTTTATCCTTGTTACAAGGTTCAAATCTTATAGCAGCTATACTCAACAAGTTTTTAAAACAACCTTTCCAGATAATTACCTAAAGCTGATTTTATTTTTATACCCAAGCTATTTTTCTGCTAAAATCATGGATTAATTTTAAATGAGAGTTAAACATGTTGAATATCCATCACAAATTTGTCTTGATACTTTGCCTGTTATTGGTGTCGTTAACAGGCATTGCAAAAAAAGACGAAAAGAAAAAAGACAACCCATTGGCTGGCATGCCATTAAGAAACATTGGACCCGCTTTAATTTCTGGACGTATTTCAGATTTTGCTTTTCATCCTGATAAAAAGCACGTTTTTTATGTGACCACCGCAGCTGGCAACATGTGGAAAACCACCAATAATACCATTACTTGGGAACCCATATTTGACAACGAAGGTTCATACTCTATAGGTTCGATGAAAATGGACCCATCAAATCCTTTAACTTTGTGGGTTGGTTCAGGTGAAAACAATGCACAAAGATCGGTGGCATTTGGTGATGGAATTTACAAATCTGTAGATGGTGGAAAGTCTTGGAAAAACATGGGTTTAAAAAATTCTGGACATATTTCACAGATATGGGTTCATCCAAAAGATTCAGATACAGTTTTAGTTGCTGCACAAGGACCTTTGTGGAGTGATGGTGGAGACCGTGGTTTGTATAAAACCACTGATGGTGGAAAAACTTGGAAAAAAATACTGACAATTGACAAGTACACAGGTGTTAACGAATTTGTTGTGGATGTGAATAATCCAGATAATATTGTTGCCAGTTCTTATCAACGACGTAGACATGTATGGGTTCTTATCAATGGTGGACCAGGCAGTGGGATTCACAGAACAACTGACGGAGGAGTTACTTGGAGCGAAGTCAAATCATCATTACCAAAAGACCACATGGGTCGCATTGGCTTGATAGGTGCACCATCCATGCCAAATCGTATTTATGCCATTGTTGAATCAAACAAAAAAGAACAAGGTGTGTTCTTATCAGATGATTTCGGTGTTTCATTCAGTAAACAATCAAGCTATATGGCTAGCAGCCCACAATATTATAACGAATTAGTGGTTGACCCTAAAAATCCAGATCGGGTTTATTCATTAAGTACATTCACAAACATCTCTGAAGATGCCGGTAAAACTTGGACAAAGTTATCTGATAAATTCCGACACGTAGATGACCATGCCTTATGGATTGATCCAGATAACACTGAACACTTATATATAGGTGGAGATGGTGGAATCTATGAATCCTATGACAGAGGCCAAACTTGGAGACATGTTCAAAATTTACCGATTGCTCAATTTTACAGAATAACACCAGATAACGCTGAACCTTTCTATAATGTTTGTGGTGGCACCCAAGACAATAATTCTTTATGTGGTCCTTCAAGAACAGACAAAGTTCACGGCATTACTAATGCAGATTGGGACATCATTCTTGGTGGTGATGGTTACAAATCTCAAATTGATCCAAACGACCCAAATGTAGTCTATGCACAATACCAATATGGTGGTCTGGCCCGTGTTGATCGCACAACCGATGAACGTTTATACATTACGCCTCACCCAAAAAAAGGCGAGAATGCATACAAGTGGAATTGGAATACTCCATTAATTATTAGTCCACACAAAAGCACACGGTTGTTTTATGCGGCTGAGAAATTATTTCAATCTGATGACCGTGGCAATTCATGGAAAGTGATTAGTCCTGATTTAACCCAAATGATTGACCGCAACAAACTCAAAGTAATGGGCCGTGTTTGGAGTGTAGATTCTGTAGCAAAAAATGTATCCACTTCAAAATATGGCAGTTTAATTGGCATTGCTGAAAGTCCTCTACAAGAAGGTTTAATCATGGTGGGTTCGGATGATGGTATTATCAGCACAACCAATAATGGTGGTAAAGATTGGAATTCAATCAAAACATTCCCTAAAGTACCGGACATGTCTTATGTTTCAGATGTGTTATTATCTTCTCATAATAAAAATGTGGCATATGCGACTATTGATAATCACAAGCGTGGTGATTTCAAACCTTATGTTTTGAAATCAACTGATCAAGGCAAAAGCTGGAAACAAATCAGCAACAATTTACCAAAAAGAGGTCCTACTCATACAATTGTAGAAGATCACATCGATCCAAATCTATTGTTTGTTGGTACTGAATTTGGATTATTTTTCACACAAAATGGTGGAGACAGTTGGACTGAATTTTCCAGCCTACCAACCACTGCCATTCGTGACCTAGAAATTCAACGCCGAGAGAGCGATTTGGTTGTTGCATCTTTTGGACGAGGTATTTATATTTTAGATGATTACTCTCCTTTAAGAACAAAAGCCTCAGACTTAAACAAAGAAGCAGCTACCCTATTCCCTATACGTGATTCATGGATTTATATAGAAGGTTCTCGCATTGACAACAGAGAAAAAGGCTCGTCAGGCAGTGGTTATTTCACTGCAAAAAACCCACCCTCTGGTGTGACGTTTTCTTATTATCTAAAAGACAATTATAAGTCTCTCAAGAAACAACGCCGAGCCAAAGAAATAAAGCTTGAGAAAGATTCAGCAGATACACCTTATCCTTCTTGGGAACAGTTAAGAAAAGAAGACAATGAACAAGCACCAAAACTGTATTTTGAAATTAAAGACAGCAATGACACAATTGTTAGTCGTGTTGCTGCCAAAACCCAAAAAGGTTTCCACAGAAGCCAATGGAACATGCGCTTGCCTGCTCCTGATGCAGTTAAGTTAAAACAACCGGCATGGATTCCGTATTGGGCATCACCTCCTATGGGACCATTAGCTACTCCTGGCATGTATACCGCGACTCTTTTCAAAAGACAAGCTGGTACATTGACTCAAATGGGCAGTTCACAACCATTTAAATTAAAAGTATTAAGAAACAGCACTGAAATCACCAAAGATCCACAATCAGTCCAAGATTTCCATACCAAACTGGTTAATTTACAACGCGTAATCGAAGGTGTTGATGGCAAATACGGTGAGATAAATAACAGTGTCGCTTATCTTTACAAAGCCTTAGAACTAACGACAACTACTGATGAAGCAATGAGAAATGAATTGAATAACCTCAGAGAAAGACTCATTAGTTTTGGAATTAAATTGAATGGTGATTCTACCATTTCTTCAAGAGCTGAACCCGTACCTTGGTCAGTATCTAATCGTGTTGGTAGTTTGTATGGAAGCATTATTAAAACCCAATATGATATACCACAAGGTTTTAAAGATTCGTATGTCATAGCCGAGTCAGAAACTTCAAGCCTAGTTAAAGAATTGAAATCAATTTATACAGATCTCAAAACTTTCGAAAAAGCAATTGAAGCCAAGGGTGCCCCATGGACGCCAGGAAGATTGCCCAATTGGGAAGATTAATGATTCTTTGAAGAACGGACAAAAGCCTGCTTAATGCAGGCTTTTTTGTATGATAAAAATCTTGAGAATAATTATGCTTCACTAATCAAACTATTTTATTTATAATATAGTATCCTAAGCAATTGAGAATATTGATGACACCACATAGATCAATCCATAATTATTTATTATTAATACTCTTTTCAATCGCCATACAAGCCAAGGATGAAGACAAACCCATGGCCTATTCAGAGCTTCCCAGTCAATATTATCAGAAGTTTATATTGTCTAATTTTAATAATGATAATGATAAAATTACATTCTATGGGCTTAAAAATGGCAATCAAGACTTTAGCATTCAACAAAAAAGTATATACCAAAATGGAGATTTGAGTATACAAGCAAAATCTGAAGGTTCAAATGCATGGATTAATGCAACGATAGGTAAAAATAGCATATTTGGAGAAATGCATGAAAATAATAAGCACCACATAATTACTACTGATGCCAATGGCTCATGGTTAATTGAATTGCCTAAAGATGGATTAATTTACAACAGTTGTCCACTCAATCATGAACAACCAGAATCTCAAAAAGTTTCCCATAATTCAACCCAAAAAAATAATTCCAATGAAGGTACATCAAATGTCATTGATTTTTATATGATGTATGATCAAGCCATTGAAGACAGGTACCCTGGAGAATTACTTGAAACGCGATTAAATCAATATTTCAATGTCGCCAATCAATCACTGTTTAATAGTAATATTGATTTGAAGGTTAGATTAGTTGGCTTTGAAAAAACCAATTACAACTCTTCCAATTCAAATGAAATTGCCAGAAATAATATAAGAGCGGCTTTAGCTGGAGCACCAGTCAACGGATTAAATAACTTACTTCAAAGACGTCAACAATTGGGTGCAGATATGGTTGTATTAATAAGACCGCATAATATTCAGACCCGTGGAAATTGTGGTATTGCCTATTTTCCTGTAACTACTGACAATGGCAATTCATTCGATGACACATATGGTGTCCATGTGATGAGCGATGGCATGAGTAGCTGGTCTATTTGTACTGATCAATTGATGATACATGAACTTGGACACAATTTAGGTGCCACGCATCACAATGATCCAAACGATTATTTGCCTGGCGGTGGGGGCTATGCCAAAATTGGTAAATTTAGCACAATTATGGGTTCCTTTGGCACAGGTCAACCTGAAAGGTTTTTCGAGATTGATGCCTTTTCAAACCCAAATATACAATGTGCAGGTGTACCTTGCGGTGTTGCCAATCAATCCAACAATGCTAATGTAGCCTCACAGTTGGTTCCATTTGTGGCCAATTATCAACCAAGCATTTCAAACCTGCCGTTGTCAAACATTAAAACCCCATCAAACCCAGACAGTGATGGGGATGGTCTCAGTGATTGGGATGATGAATTTCCTTTTGATAAAAACGAAACATCAGACCTCGATGATGATGGTGTTGGAGATAATTCTGATGCCTTTCCTACAAATGCTTCTGAACAATATGATACTGATAATGACGGTATTGGGAACAATGCCGATAACGATGATGATGGAGATGGTGTTAATGATAATTCCGATTATTTTCCTTTAGATGAAAATGAAGTCAGTGACAGTGATATCGATGGTATGGGTGATAATGCGGATGCATTTCCAAATAATATTTTCGAGCAAGTTGATAATGACAATGATTCAATCGGTGATAATCAAGACCTGGATGATGACAATGATGGTTTTGATGATACTGATAACATTGCTCAAGACATTTTGGTTATTAATACTGGTAGTAATCAAATATTGCGATTTGATGCACAAACTGGTCAACCTAAAGGCATTGAATTAACAGCCGATGATGGATTACTCACTTTTCAGTCTGATTTAAGCTACCGTGAAGGTGAACAGGTGCTGTACTATACCAGCTCTTCTTCAGTCAAACGATTAGATTTAAGTAACAGAAACCCATTGGATTTAGCTATTCCTCCTTATTTCAGAGATGATTTTTATCCGCGATTGTCAATTTATTTGAACTCAGGTTTTCCAACAAGTTTAACCAATATTCAAGGGACATCTGAAATAGTTCTCTCAACACTAAGAAGTACACAACCAATTAGATTCAAAGGTTCTTTTCCTACACTGAGAAATGGAAGTTATATTTTAGAAAACAACGAAAACATATTAGACATAGTTAATGATAATTCTGATATATATTTCCTAGACCAATCTTCAAGCATATACAAAGGCCAAATTACAGACACAAATATTCAAAAATTAGGTGGAAACAATTCATGGATGAGCAATCAATTTGCCATGCAAAAGACCCAGGACAACCGATTGTTAATTTCCAATCAAAACACAAATCATATTGGTACCATTGATGCCAATTCTGGCGCTTATTTAGGCATTTTTGCCAAGATTAGTGATTATGGTTATACCAACCCAACAGGAATGGCAATTACAAATGAGAACATACTGTTAGTTGCAGCAAATGACCAAAACAGTATTTTAAAGTTTGACATTTCTAATGGTGAATTTTTAGGACTATTGGTGGCTGATAAAGGCTTAAACGATCCTTATAAAATGATAGTCGTTCCTAAATTAGTTGATAGGTTTCACAATGAAGATGATAAAGTCATCAGACCAAATGCAGGCCTATGGTTTAACCAAGCCAAAAATGGCAGAGGATTTGACATACAGATTTTTAATAACCGTTTGTCAGTGATTTGGTATACCTTCGACGAATCAGGCTTACCAATATGGTACATCAGTTCTGGCGAATTGAACGGGTTTCAGTATGAAGGCGAATTTTTAAAAACACACTTAAATACTGATAACTCTGTTTCAACTGAAATAGTTGGCAGCATTAGTATTGACTTTAATGATGAAAGAAATGCCGAGGTTAACTGGCAAATTAATAACAATCAAGGTTCAGAATCCATTGATTGGTTGACTTGGAGCAACCAAGCTGAGACCGAAAACTATACAGGATTATGGGGCCGCCCAGATGGTCCTGGTTGGGGAGTTTCAGTAGCTACCATTGGCCCAACTTCAGTAGCTATTCCTTATATCTATGATTCATCAGGTGAGCCTAGGTGGTTAATAAGCAACCCAATTGATACACTTACTCCTTTAAGCTTTTCACTCAACTCTGTCTATAGCAATACATTGTGCCCTGGTTGTACTGGCGATCCTTCATTTACCATGGACCCTTCAGGAACAATGACATTAGATCTTTCAGAAAACAAGTCTTGGGACAGCAATATATTATTTAATGCGCCATTAAATGGAGATTGGATACTTGATGATACTGATTTAATACTGTTCTCTTTACCGGCAACAAGACCTCGCTAATGTAATGAGAAATCTATTAAGGATTATTAGATAAAACCATGCATAGAACATAAGTTTTAAAAATGTGTTTTACAAATATTTAACACAAGCAAAATATAACCATGGTAGTATGTGCTATCTCCATTTTGACTTGACCAGGACCAACACATGATTCTAAAAAAAATATTAGTTTTTATTACCATTGTTTGTTTAGTCAACAGTAATGTTATAGCTCAATCCACAGATAAAACCAATGGGGTTTTTAACACCAAACCAAAACTCATAAACAAGAATCATAAAACGGTTATCCCAATTGAAATCTGGAACAACAAAATATTTCTAACTGCCAAAGTCAATGACAAAGCTTATCGTTTTATATTAGACACTGGATCTCCTACCATATTAACCACTAAAGTCGCCAATGAATTGAAGCTTGAGATTAAAGGAGAAAATACAGGTCAAGATGCCAATGGAAACCTGGTTAAAATGGATTTGTCCATTCTAGAAAAATTGCAATTAGGTGATGTTACCATTGAAAATATTCCTGTGTTTATATTTGATCCATCAAAGTTGGAAATTGCTGGAGAACTGTTTGATGGCGGAATTATTGGATCTGAAATAATGCCATTAACCAATTGGCAAATTAATTTTAAAGACAAATACATCATATTAACCGATGATACTTCTCAATTGGATTACATTAAAAAAGCCCAAAAGGCCGAACTGAAAATTTACAATTACCCATTCATGCCCATCATGGAATATACCATCAATAAGAAATTCAAAGACAATGCTTTGTTTGACACTGGCAGTACTGAGTTATTGCACCTTTTTGACAAGGCATATCAAGAATTAATCAAGCAAAAATTGGTCAATTCTCAGGCACAAATAGCCCATGGTACTTTTGGAGAATCTGGTGGTGGCAGAGGCAAAGACAACACATTTCACTTCACTTCTATAAAAAAATTAAACATAGGAGAATTGGATTTTAAAGATTCTCAGGTGTGGACACGGCCCCATGCACCTTCATTGATTGGTTCGAAAATATTTGAATCACAAATAGTAACATTGGATTATGCCAATAAGGCGGCCTATTTCCATCAATACAAAAAACCTTTACCTCAGGAAAAATCATTTGGATTTAGACCCTATTTTAAGGATCAAAAAGTTTATCTTGGTTTCTTAAAAGAGCTATCCCCAGCTGCCAGATCAGGATTACAATTACATAACCAAATATTAAAAATTAATGACACAGGTTTAACCCAACTAAATAAATCAGAACTGCTTGATACCCTAACATTAATATCAAACAGCCTTAAAGAAGAATCAATCGAAATAACCTTTGTGAGTAATGGAGTTGAAAAGAAAGTGACGTTGAAAAAATAATGGCTCTTCCAAAAATAATTTAGACTCAATCACTCAGATATTTATCAAACCACTTAAGCGCCTCATCAACACCGCGTTTTGACTGTGCTAAGGTTGGTATATGGCTGGTGTTGTCAAATTCAATGTATTCTGATGCGACTCCAGCTTCTTGTAATGCATCGAATATCATTTCTCCATGTTTAATAGGAATAATATCATCTGTATTGCCATGCATAATCAATGTTGGAGGATCCTCTGATGACACATAGGATATGGGAGAGAACTCTGTGTATTGTTCTTCAGTGAGATGTAATACACGGAAATACTTTTTCATCTCTGGATTGTCCTTTACAAACAGAGATAAATCGGTGGGTGATGCAAAAGTGGCAATCGCCGTAACTGATGAATTAGCTTTTTCCCAGTCAGCTTTGGCGCCTTTCAGCCCTATTTCTGGACTGCTGCCAATCAGTAATGACAAATGGCCACTGGCACTTCCGCCCCATAGACCAATGCGATTAGAATCAACACCATAGTCTTTTGCATGATGTTTGATAAAACGTATGGCGCGTCGAACATGCTGGACCAATTCTGGCATATCAAATTTTGTTCCACTGCCGTGTCTGACTTCAAAAACGGTATAGCCATTATCAACCAATAATTTTGGATTAAGAATGGGCCACATTTCTAAAGCATATAACTCTTCATTGGAGGCCAATCGGTAATGACCTGAGTCTAACAATTTATAGGTATCATTCGGAGATTTCCAACCCCCACTGTTAGTTAGAATCACACCTGCTCCGTTTGGTTTTGCTGGTTGAATCACATCAAATGTCATCGCCATGCCATGTGAATGACCATAAATAACATCAATCTCAAATTGTACTTGTTTGCTTCTGTCTTTATGATTTGTAGACGTGCACGAGATAATAAATAGTGCCATTAATAATCTTAAGCTCAATCGTAGCATTTTGTATTCCTTATTGTTTTAATAAAATTGTATCATAAATATTATTTGTACTAATTTAGATATTAAAATATCAGTTCTTCTCATCTGAACAATTAAGTGGCTCATTGAAATCTATCTGATTAATACTAGCAGGTTTTGAGATGACAACACGTTGGTCAGATAAGCCTTTATAGCTGCCTTCTGAACTGCCCCAACAATTTTGTCGGGCATCAATGTGTGCATCTGGGACATGTAGCATTATATCAGCTTGGCCATTATCTATGATTGTATTGTTTCTCAACACAACGTCATAAAAACTCATCTCATTCTGCCCACTGGCCAAAATTTCCAAATCTCCAAATTCAAAGCCAGTGCGTCCTGCGCCTTCAATTCTGCTGTTCATGATTTTAAGGCTATAACTACCTTTTGCTGGTGCAAGGTCATCTAAGAATTGAGAGCCTCCTAACCAGACGTTTGCAGCCACATCTTCAAATCCACTCACAGCTCCTGCATCTCGAATGGTACTTCCATTAATTTCAATAGACACCCTGCCCTTATGATCCTGCATATTATCTACAGGAGTTAAATTAACTAGTGTTCCTTCAATATTCATTTGGCCCGCACCTTCAATAATTGAATCACCAATATAAAGGTCAATTTCTGAAGGGCTTTGCATCACAGCAGCTACTATTCCATCTTGACCAGTTGGGCCACTCAAAAATTGCTCAACGTGAGCATCAATTTTTGCTCCTCCACTTGCAACCATCATGATATTTCTCCCATTTCGAGTCATACGTCCTTGAACCTCTGAGTCGAATACATCGAGCAAGGCTTTCGCAGATGAACCCTGTGACAAAACAGCAATTCCAACATCGAAGAATCCTATTTTTGTGCCTCCTTCAATGTGGGTTTGATTCACTGACAATAAGCTTTCAACTGAGTTTGAGGTGACCGATAAAATGCCAAAACCTGCTGTATTCATTACTTTAGATCCTGTAATCTTTATTTGACCTGGCTGATCAGTATGTATAAACACCATTCCTGCATGCGGAAGTGAACCTGGTAAAGTCGGATATGTTACCTTTAAAAAAGATTCTGAACGATTAGCTCCATCTACCTCAACATCATCAATTTGAACAGAAGAAATGTTTCGCCCATAAATTCCACTTGCATGGCTGTTTTCTATTCGTATATTTGAAATTTGATTATTGTTAGCCAATACAACCCCAATCCCATTATTGCTTAATCCATCAGTATTGCTTATAACAGGCTTATTTTTTTGATCGTGCAAACCTAATAACCGTTGGTTGTCCTTTAATTTAATGCCTCCTTGCAAAGGAAAATCACTGGCAAGTACGAAAATACTGTCACCTTTTTTACTCATACTTTCCAGTAGTGCTAACGATCCTATTGGGTTCGAAATACTTTTACCATTGCCAGAGGCTCCTGTCTTTATGAACCAAATGTTCTTATTGATTTGTTTTTCAGAAATGACATTGTTTTTTAACTGCTTACTATCATGATTTGAAGCAGAACAAGACATCAAAAATATTAAAACCATCAATGTAAGTGTGTTAAATCGGAGCATATTTAATCCTCTTATTGTATTTTGTTATTAAGGAGTAAAGAAAAACAATTCATCATGAAGGTTTTCTAACTTGTTCAAAATAAGATTTTCCTAAAATAACCATCAATATACCACCAAGGATAATTATTGATGACACCACCAATCTTATAGATAAATTTTCATCAGCAAATACCACGCCCCCTAATCCTGCTAGCACTGGCACCAGTAATTGAACAACGGCAGCTTGTGTAGCAGAAAGACCACCCAGTGCCAAATACCACAAGGTATAACCAATGCCAGAAGTGATACCACCAGAGATAATGGCTAAAGCAATGCCTTCTGTAGATAAACTGATATTTTGAATGGTAAAAGCCATTAAGATAACAACAAATGGTAACGAACGCATAAAGTTATAGACTGTATCACTTAGTGGGTTTTCTGATTGTTTTCCTGCCAAAGAGTAAAAACCCCACGCAATTCCGGCAACTGTCATCAAAATAAAACCGAGTAATGAAGGAGAGGTTAATTCTGGAAACACCAAATAAATAAATCCTGAAAATGAAACCATAACACCAAGCCATTCAACTAAACGTAACTTATTACCAAGGTAAATTCCGACAGCAATCATGGTTATTTGCACAGATGCAAATAAAATCAATGCCCCTGTGCCTGTATCTAATGACAAATAAGCATAGGAAAAGGCAATGGCATAGAGAAACAACATAAATGCAGCACTCCAGCTTCCTTTTGAAGTAACAGTGCTCTTTGGTTGTACTATCTTTGCTTGTGCTAGTTTAAGTATAACAAATAAAACAACAATACCTGAAAACAATCGAATAGACGTAAAACTGGCCGCATCAATGGTGTTGTCACCTATGGCCAACCTGCACAGAATTGAATTTCCAGCAAATGCAAGAAGAGCCATAATAGTAAATAAAATTGTTTTCATGCCTATATTGTTTTGGTGATGAATAAGACTTATTTACTATACATGTTTATTTGAAATGTCACATTATAAATATCGTGTAGAATCCATTAATTAATTTTCTCGTGATTGTATTTTTCAAAACGGCCTTTTTCTCAAATTAAGTTTATATAGAAGTACATTGTATAAATCTCTAAATGTATTTATAACATAAACATTGTTTTCCGTTTTCTCTTTATGTATTTTCATTATACTAATTAGTTATAGAGCCTGACCAACGCGTTTCAATCCTTCGATAAAATCACCTGGACGCCAATGCATCCAAATCATCTTTGCCTGACCCACTACATTTTTTTCAGGAATCAAGCCAAAGACTCGGCTGTCCTTGCTGAAATCACGGTTATCTCCCATGCCAAAATAATGCCCTTCTGGAACAACTAAATCGGTATATTCATAATTGTGTCTCACTTGATTAGAATGCAGTATAGTGTGTTGCTTTCCATTAATATTTGATGCTTTTTGATTGAGCCCAATAGGATTAACATCATCATAAAAGCCTTTATAAGCTCCATCAAACTTTACATCAATGGCTTTTTCATTAACAAAAACCTGTTTGGTGCGTTGGTTATAAACTATGTGATCACCTGGGACGCCTATTACTCTTTTTATGATATCAACAGATGGATCTTCAACAGACCGAAAAACAAAAACATCGCCTCTTTGCGGATGACCTGTTTCTATCAGAGTATTGTGAAATACTGGCATTTTTAATCCATAGGCCGTTTTATCTACGAAAATAAAGTCACCGGTTAATAACGTAGGCATCATTGATGATGATGGAATTCGAAAAGGTTCAAATGCAAAAGTACGTACCGACATAACCAAAAAGATGACAGGAAAGAAACTACCCGTAGTGGCCATAAATTTTAAATATTTGTTATCGCTGCTTTTAAAGGTTTTTTTTCTGCTCATTAAATAAGCACATAAGGTTAAAATTGTGCCAATAAATAAAACCATTTCATAATCAAAATGTACATCATTCATAAGTGAATCCTCTGGTTAATATAGTTAAATAGAGGCAACAATTCTTCAAAGGTTCACTGTTTACTAGATATTGGCTAATAAAGTGACTTATGACCTAGTATTGGTTGTGATTATTGTGAGTATCTGTGTTTAAAGAAAGTTAATATTACAGATGCTGCTAACCAACCAAAAAAAAATGATTATTTCGTCCACATCACTGCAATAAACCTGGCAATAACCAGATAATTATTGGAAGGATATTTTCTATACTGACAGAGTCTCAGTAAACATAATTCTTAGTCACCTTAACTTTGCCTTTGTGGTTATCTGTTACAGAACCATTACTAAATAATGACGTAACGTGTGCTGAAATAAAAAAACAATTACATTAATGTCAGATTTTTTTTAATAATTACGTATTAATAATTGAACTAAAAATATATTAAGGAAAAAAAGAATGAATACTAAATACTTTTTAATAATGCTAATGGTTTTATTGATTGTACCTTTTGTGACCAAAGCAGGAGGAACAGCTATAGTGACGGTGGGATTGGATGTTTCATGTGACTACAGCAGCATCACCGGTGCCAGTTTTAATGAGCCAGCAAGTGATTGGTTGGAAATCAGGATTCCAAAAAACTACAGTTTACCTGGTCTTGAGTTATTGGCCGATCGAAATACCACACTGATTGGCGGTTATGACACATGTAATGACACCACAGTGTCGGGCAATACAGTTCTGGTTGGTAATCAATCAAGTGCTATTTTTGTAGCAGGTGTGAGTAGTAACACCACTACACGAACGAATCTGAACATGGTGAATTTAGAAATCAGTGGTGGTAATTCGAATGCCGATGGGGGTGTGTTAAGTCTTACTGGAAGTTGGGAATTAACGCTGTACAATACCACATTAAGTTTCAATCACAGCAATCAAAATGGCGGCGCTTTAGCCATTGAACCAAATGATGACACGAATGTGTTGACTCCCAGGGTATTTATTTCTGATAATAGCATTTTAAGTAACAATACTGCCAATGGAAATGGTGGTGCAATTGCGTGTGACGGTGGAGGCTCTGTGTCAGTATGGAATACGCAAGTGGCTTTTAATGAGTCTGATGGCTTTGGTGGTGCAGTTTTTATGAATAATAGCTGTAACTATTATCAATACGGTGGCCGCTTGTTTCAAGGTGTATTTTTCAACGACGCGGTACAATCAGGTGGGGGAATTGCCGCATTGAATGATTCACTGGTCTATATTAACAGCAACAGACATAACGTAGATGCTGCGCTTATTTCTTCAAATACAGCAGCAAATGGCGGTGGCATTTTTGTATCTGGTGACTCTAGGTTAGAAGCCATTGATGCCACAATCAATAACAATACAGCGATTTTCACTGGAGGAGGGATTCGTTCAGCTGATAGTCATGTGATTATCAGGCGATCCAGTCCAGGTGCACAGTGCCACAATGAAGTGCGTTGTTCAACCGTTTCTAATAATACTGTTACTAATACCGATCCCCTTTATGGTGGTGGTGCAATAGCTACATTTGGCGGCACTTTAGAAATTACTGGAACCTATATCGAAAACAACAGTGCAAGTTATGGCAGTGCCATTAGAGCACGATTTATGCCTTTTGATTTTGACAGTAATTTTACTATGGTTGGGAATGTTGTAGCAAAAAATAGGGGTGCCCAACAAGTGATATATTTAGATGAATCTTCAGGAGAAATTGCATTCACTACTTTTGTTGATAATGAAGATATGAATCAGGTAATAGAAATGTCCTATCCAACTACTTCAGCTGATGGAAACGAAGTCCTCATTTCTGGTTCAATTTTTGATCACTCCAGTAATACAATACCATCAGCAAAATTGACTACAGCAGGTCAACTTCCAATAGGCGACTGTAATCGTAATGCACCTAGTTCAACAGGAGACTTGGTAGCCGAGCCTAGATCAGTCGGCAGCATCGTTGCCTATGAGGACCGAGCAGGTGGTGATTATCGCCTACAAGATACTTCAACATTTGTGGATTTTTGTAACGGAAGTTTCATGGGCTTAGGTTCTAATTATTCTGCCAATGGATTCGCCAAGCCAATAGATAACAATATTTCAAATCTTCATGGTACGTATGATCTTGGTGGATTAGAGCGTTATGATTTAGACCTGATTTTTAAAGATAATTTTTGAATCATTACTACATGTGTTTATCATTAATGCTTTAGATATGTAAGTTTAGTATTATCTCTTTTTCTTAATAAGAGGATTGGTATAAAAAGCATACAACAGAACAATCCCAACCATAATGAAATGAATGATATCGTTCTTTTCAAAATTAACTGCACTGGCTTGTTCTGGACTACCTGCCATGAGAAATACAGGTAAGTAAATACTTTTAAAAAGCAATATCAAATTCACAGAACTTTCTACAAGGGCAAAAATGTTTGTGACTACAGAATTTTTTAAGAAGATAATACCCACGGCAAAACAAATGCCAAGATACAAAAAATAACTGCCTCCCCAAGGGATTGAAATACGAATATCGGAACCAGCCACAAACTCAACCAATACAAATAATGGGGTGGCAAGATAATATTTTGATAGAAGGCTGCTTTTTATCATTTATAAAATTACATCAACTATGAATGACAGTGTGGGTCAAAAAGATTCATTTGCAATATTGAATTAAGCAGTCTTTAGTACAATATTATACGCAAGTGTATCGGCTTTTCCTTCAACTTTTGAGGCTATCATTTGCGCTTGCTCTTCTTTATTTTTACTCTTCAATAACCTATCTGGAGCATTGAGCTCGTGCCCTGGGAAATACATCTGAGTTATAATTTCAACAAAACCTTTTTTGGTGACTTTGAAATGAATGTGTGGTGGCCTGTCCCAAGTTTCTGTGGCTGGATAGACACCTGGTATGATTGTTTTAAATCTAAACACACCTTTTTTACCACTTTGCACAATCGCCCAACCTTGAAAATTTGGGTCAATGGGTGCATCAAATGAATCTAGCGGATGGTTATATTTACCCGCTGCATTGGCTTGCCAAATATCAACAGTGGCATCTTCAATGGGATTGTTGTCAGTATCTAGAACTTGCCCCTCAATAAAAACCACCTGTCCTTTAGCCACACCTGTATTATCATCAACCTTGGTTAAATCAAAGTCCTTGTCTTTTTGTGCTACTACGGGATAAAAAGGTCCTTTGATTTCTTTTGGTGTAGGGTTACTTGCATTTGTGGAACCGGAAAACAAAGCCAAAGCACTGCCCCATAATCCAGTTTTAATAAAAAGTCGTCTGTTTGTTTTTTTCATTTGATATTTACCTTTTATTTCTGTGAATGTAGACCAAACATATTGCCTTCTGAATCCATGGCAAGGGTAACGAAACCATATTCTCCAATCGACATTTTTGGCTGATTTACTTGACCACCAGCTGGAACAATTCTGGCCTCTTCTGTGGCGCAATCTTCGCAAGCGAAATAAACCAATGTACTGTTTCCACCAGCTTTCATGCCTTCCATTTTTACCAATGCCCCACTGGCACCATATTGCTCCATATTTGAGGGAAATGCGAGCATTTCAATGGTTGTATCACTGGGATCACTTAATACTTCTACTTTAATATCTAATATGGTCTCATAAAACTTTTTTGCTCTATTGACTTCATCTACGTAAATTTCAAACCAACCTATTGGGTTTTTTGCCATGATTTTTTCTCAATAATAGTGTGAGTGTGGACAATATTCTATCACATAAAATTATTCAGAACTTCATCAGTTGATTTAACTGTACAAAACTCACCATTTAAACTGGCCAGATGAATGTTGTGTATTTGATCAGCTGTATAATGAATACCATCTTCGCCTTTTCGATCAAAAGTGGCAGTTGCATCAGAAACCAAAGTCACTTCAAACCCATAATTTCCAGCCATGCGTGTTGTGGTTGATACACAGTGGTCTGTGGTTAAACCGGCTATTACAAGTGACTGAATAGCATTGTCTTCGAGATAACTCTTTAAATTTGTCCCTATAAAAGCGCTGTTTACTGATTTTTTAAAGACGGCTTCACCTGTTATTGGTTTGGTTTCTTGTTTAAATTCATTGCCTGCAAAACCAGTTCTGAGTGGTGAATTGGGTTCGACCGAACAATGCTGTACATGGATCACTGGCCATTTATTTTTACGCCAATGTGCCAACAACAATGCCATTTTATTTTCGGCATCAAGATTGTTTCTTTGTCCCCAAACAGGGTGATCAAACCCCTTTTGATAATCAATGGATATTAAGGCAACTTTATTCATTTGAAAGCACGATTCTGTATTTGGCTTTACCCGATTTTAGGTGTTCGAAAGCCTCATTGATATTGGTCATCGGATACACTTCGACTTGAGGCGCGATATTGTGCAAGTTAGCAAAATCTAACATGGTTTCTATTGTTGTGGGACTTCCAACCGGTGAACCTGATATGGATTTTTGTCCGCCAAGCAAGGAAAACACTCCCACATCAAGCGGTTCAAGTGTTGCTCCTACAAAATGTAATCGGCCTTTTGGCTTTAGTGTACTGAGGTATAAATCCCAATTCAGTTTTACGTTGACAGTTGAAACAATAAAATCAAAACTATTCGCAGCTAACTCAATCTCGGCTTCATCTCGAGAATTCAAGGTTTTGTGCGCACCCAACTCTAAAGCTTCTGTGCGTTTAGACTCACTGGATGTAAATGCTGTGACTTCACAACCCCATTTATTTAAAAATTGTAAAGCAATATGTCCAAGACCACCAATACCAATAACTGCGACTTTATCTGTTGGTTTAACATCAAACTGAACAAGAGGGTTGAACACTGTAATGCCACCACAAAACATAGGACCCGCTGCTTTTGGATCAAGCCCTTCAGGAATCACCACAACACTTGCTTGATCTGCACGAACTTTATCTGCGAACCCACCATGTCTTGCCACTATAGTTGCTTGAGCAGTTGAACATAGGTTCTGATCACCAGTTTCACAAGGATTACAGTCACCACAATAGCCTGAATGCCAGCCCAATCCAACTGTCATGCCTGGTTTTAAGTTGTTAACATGACTTCCAGTTGCTGCAATCTTACCCACGATTTCATGCCCTGCTACCAAAGGAAAATGCGACATCCCCCACTCATTATCGATCATGCTTAAATCGCTGTGACAAATACCACAATAAAGCACATCTATTTCCACCTCGTTGGCATCAAGCTCACCTACTTCATAGGTAAATTGTTCTAATTTCCCACCCGCTTCTAGAGCAGCATAGGCATTTATTGTTTTTGTTTTCATAGATTATACCAAGATTTGTTTCAAATCATATTATAAAGTCCTTTGGATAATTATCATATTGATACTTAATAATTCAGATGATATTCAATTATTAAAAATAACCTGACAGCTTATTAGAAAAATAATCGTACTAAGAGATATTCAAACAATAGAGAAAAATTATGAAATTATTGATATCAATGATTATTTTAATATTTACCACATCCTGTTCATCAGAGAAAGGACAGGCACAAACCCATGAAAACAAGCAAAGTGGTGAGTTTACCCTTGAGTTGTCTAATGGTAAGGGTTTTACCCATAAGTCAAAAAAGTTTAAAATTAAAAATGCTACAAGTGATTATTTCGAATTTGAATCATTTGGTTGGCACACTAGATTTAGCGCCAGCCAATTAGATGAAACATCTCCAAGCAGCTCAACAAGGATGATATATAACAATACATTTGTGTCATTTTATAAAGACATTAATGGCAAACGTACCAGAGTTTCTTGTAAACCAGATCAAGATCCCTTGGGCGAAATCAAAATAACAGCCATTGAAAACAATACATTCAGTGGTGAATTTGAGTTCGAATTGGTGAAATGCAATGAGTTTTATTCATCTAAAAATGTAACGGAAATTGAATTGCCATTTAAAGCCAAAGGCTATTTTAAAGACATTGCCTATGAAAATCATTTAGAAAAGCTCATGAATAAAAATAAATAAATTCATTATTAAGTCATATTAAATGATTGTTATATGGCTTTCAATTTGTATTCAATGCCATAAAATCTCATCTGATAAAAAACGCTAACAGTAAGATTCGTCATTCATCGTTCCAGTCTTATGTGTTATATTTAATTCATGGATAAAAGAATTGAGAAAGTATTAGATACCATTGAATCAAATTTATCGAGATCATTTTCGTTAGGTGACTTGGCTGGTATCGCCTGTATGTCTGCTTCACAATTTCACCGTGTTTTCAAAAAAGAAACCAATGCAACGCCTTTTAAATTTATTGAGAAAATAAAAATGCAATCCGCCTATGATCACATGTTAAAACAAGACATTCAAGTGCAGGAACTTTCCGAAAACTTGGGATATCAGGATTACGAGACCTTCTCACGGGCATTCAAAAAACATTTTCAAATATCGCCAGATGACTTAAAGGCCATTGCTGTTAAGATTAAATCTCAAACAAATGAAGATGTATCTGATAATCTCTATTTTGCCGTATTTGATGATGAAGCAGAAGCCAAAGACTATGTCGCTAACAAATTTAAGGAAATTATAGAGAAGAACCAATATACTGAAGAAGATTTAAAACTTGCACAAGTTTTTCAGGTCAGTGAAATAACAAATGACACATCAAAGGAAATGCGGGTCAAAAACAAATTTCAAATTAAATCCGATACAAAGGTTTGGAAAAAATTGTTAAGCCAGCCCTAATTAATCTATTTTTCCTGCTTGGTAAAGACCACATCTTTGGGAACTTTTCCTGGAGGCAATCTAGTAGAGTGCATTTGCGATAGACGCCATTTGCCTTTTTTCTTCTCAACGATAACACTTTCCAACCAAATAACTGATTCATTATAATTGTCATTACTAAAAGTTGCTTTATTCCAATAGTTGACCGTTACAATGCTACCATGGTCCTTCATGTTAATAATGCTGAAATAGTTATCCCTAACATAATCGTTTTCGTTGACCACTTTAATCAAATCTTTAATGGACCAAACTTCACCATGTTCCAATAGCACAAATTTTTTGGTTACTAGAGATTTCATGTCCTTATGATTGACTTCTGATATGGCCAAAAAGAATTTATCAACGGCTTTGAATGCATTGCCCTCCTTATTGGCTTGGGCTTGAGTGACCAGACAAACTGATAGTACCGTTATTAAAATATATTTGAACATTTACTTTCTCCTAAATTGATTATTACTGGCATGTTATTTTATGCCTGGATTAAATGATTGTTATTAAATATCTGAGTCACATACCCAACATTGACATAATTATTCCAATTAATGCCATGACTGCAAGCACAGCTGCAGGAATGATTGACAACATAAAACCAGGACCACGTTTTGAAGGTTCAGTCACATAAGCACGCCAGTATAAAACACGGCCAATGACATAAACTATTCCAATACCTGCTATTATCAATGAAGACCAGTATTTACTGGCGATATATAGAGCCGGTAGAAAGATCACCAATAATTCCAAGGTATTCATTTGCACCCTGTACATGCACTCAAATTCATGATTTCCTGTCACTGCAGGGCCTTTTAAGCCAGTTTTTTCTCGGGCTTTGCCTGTCAATGCTCCAAAGAACAAAAACTGAAGTACCGCTATAATTGCAACTAAATCTACATATTCCATAATATTTACCATAATTAATATAACATAATTTTAGCACATTATTGACTGAATTAATAATAATCAAATCCATTGTCTTGTAGACTATCTGGAAGGCCTTCATTAAACCAATCTTGGTATCCAATTAAATCTTCTGGGTCTCCTTCTTCCCAACTTTTCAATTGAATTTCATTATTCAGATTTCGAATAAAAATCAAATAAAATTCTTCTCCTTTCCCTTTAATTCTAACATCTGAATCTAGGAATACATCTTGAAAAAAACCTGCCAATTGCATCAATGAATCCTCTGAACCATTTCCTCCTGCTAGAGTAGCAACAATATAACCTTCTTCTTGATAAACATCATCAAAGAAAAAGGCATCAATTTCTGATTTATTAAATAGTTTGTCTACTAAATAGTTTTTATTATCACCGATGATATCATTAAGATTTGAAGGATATAGTTCTCCTTGTTCAATCAATTCAAACAATGAATTATGATTATTTTTCTCAAATAAATTTACATAAAGTGTTGCATGCAGTTCCATTAAATTTTACCTCAAAATAATTGTATTTAATTATAGAGACCTATGCATAACTCTGGGACGATGAAAAAAAGAATGACAAAAGCTCCAATCAAGGCAAAAAATAAGTCAAATAGCCCGCTATTTGCGAGTTTTTTAACGATGAGTGGAGTTTATAACAACTTTTTTACACTTTCCAGTGGTTGTGCAAAGGTATCTTATACTAACCAAATGGTAATTAGTGCTAAAAAGATTACCCAACCCATTAAATAGACATATGTCTGTTGTTGCAAATCACTTTTAGGTGAAATAAATTCATCAGGATATTTTCCTAATGTGATGATTCTCAAAAATACGAAACCAACAGTATAAAAAACAGCATGGGTTAATACTTCTAAAAATATAAACCTAAAATACGTCCAATCACAGGGAAAACCACTTCTAAAATCACTTCAAGAACCATAATATTTATTCCTTTAAAACTATTATTATACAATGATGATCAATCTATGCTAACCGCCAAAAGTCATGTCTTAGTTTAGACTGTAACTTTTGGATAATACTAACTCCTCTTATATCATTATTGTTTATTCAGTATTAAGTTTCATTTCTATCAGGCATGGCTTGAAACCAGTTTTTTCATAGGCTCTAATAGCCGATGTATTGCCTGAATACACTTCTAAATAATGATTGTTAACTCCTTGGTTTTTACTCCATGAAATAAGTTTTTGCATGATTGTTTTGTTTAAGCCTTTGCCTCGATATTGCGGAGATACATACATAAACCCTAGATAAGCATGTTTTTTATGTTCAAGTGATTGTTTTGACATCTGAATCTGTGAATAACCCGTACCCACAATTTCACCCTTGTCTTCTGCGACTAACAGATAGGAATCATCCTTTGTTATCAGATGCTTCATGTCATAATATATCGGCTTATTTTTTTTTATATCGGCATTATACGGACGCTCTGCTTCAACTACTTTTTGTTCCAGTGCAAATAGCTGCTCAATGTCAGTTATGACGGCTTGTCTATATTTCATATTATTTATTATTTTCTCTATTTTTTGAACGGGTATATTTGCTAAAACCAAATTTGCCTTTGACCTCAATGTTATCATGATCAATCACAATGTATTCAGGGTCATCAATTATTTTACTGTTTGGTCGGTATTCGCCCTTTGCAAAACAACCTCCTGGGCCGCAAAAAGAAATATAGTACAAGCCACCAGGAGCTTTTCCAATAGCAAGGCCAAAATCGTGCTTTTGGTTCTGTTTCCAAAATCCACCTAGCGGATGTGTTTTGCTTGGCTTAGCTGCCTTCTCAATGTACCAGTTTGGATAATGAGGACTTTTAAGAACTGTTATAAAATCTTTAATGAATTTGATCATTGGTTTTTTCTTGAATTAAACGTTTTTGGAGTCTTTTAGTAATGCTTTCAGCGTAATTTTTACAACTGTTTTTGTCAAACAAACCTTCAGGGCTTAGCAGGTTTTTGCGCATCTTGCTTGCTGATGGGTGTGGCGTGAGTAAAATTTCACACTCCAATAAACTCAAATTTCGTATTCCTTTCTTGTAATCATCGACATATTGAGGGTGTTCACTAAAAAGATAACTGTCATGACTAATTGGCGACAAACTATCTGCATAGACGATAATAACACACTCTGTGTTTTCACAGGACTGCCACTGCCAACTTAATGCACCCAGCGTATGCCCAGGTGTTGCAATTGGTAAAAAAGTAAGATTTCCAAGTGTTAATGACTGACCAACATTAATAATTTCATCTACCTTTGAAGTTGGAAATTCCTCATGCATGCCAGCTTGTGGGTCGTGTTTAGAAGCAATTCCTGATTGTAATACTGGCGCAGCTTCTGGAGAAGCGAATAACTTTGCAGAACTGAGTTCTTGTAATTTTGCCAGTCCAGCCACATGATCAAAATGTTCGTGGCTGTGCAGCAGGAACCTCACATCATTCATCGAAAAACCTAGAGATTTAATATTTTCAGCAATAATGTCAGCACCAGCCTCAGTACCACCATCTATTAATACATGACCATCATTACTGGTAATCAAAATAGCTGAAATACCACAAGTTCCGACATAATAGCTATTTCCATAAATACGGAATGGAGGACCAGGTTTGTCCCAGTCATCCCAGGTGGAACAGACTTCTGCCCATTTATTTTGTGAAGGTCGATCCATTATTTGCGGGACGGTTTTGACAGTACACCCTGATATTACAATAAAAACTAAAAACGCCATCAATGTGTTAATTTTTACACTATTAATCATAAAAACAATGAATGATATAGGATTGGTCATTTTAACAATTAAACGTTGTATTAAAATCAACATAATATTTAAACTCTAACACGTTGTCTGCTGGATCTTTCACAATGAATTTGCCAGACTCAGTGCCAGTTCCTTCTTGTTTAATACTAGGACTCATTTCGAATTTAACACCATGTGAACTAAATAAACCTGAAATATTGTTCCACTCCTGTTTATCTAAGATAGCACCAAAATGATCAATTGGCATGGCTACCATTCCCTCACGCTCTTGATGTAATGTGATCTGATGGCCAAAGAAAATGATATCAATCCAATTACCAGTATCTCGGCCCTTCTTACAACCGATTAAATTAATATAAAATTCTTTTGCTTCATCTAAAGATGGCACAACTAGTGATAAATGAAATGGTTTAATCATAAGAGTGTTTTTTACCTCAGCCAGTTGCGGTAGGCTTGGCGTGCAATGTAATCTGACCATGTAAAAATTCTATTCTATCACCTTATTGTTAGATATGTTTTGCAAAATTAATAAAATATTTTATTAACCGATTCAAGCTTTGATCACTCTTTTGATGCCTGACCAGATGTACGATCCATTGTTACAGAACTTGCACAAACTTCATAACTTATTGTCCCTTCTTAAGTCGTATGCTCATTTTAAAGTAACAAGATTCTTTCCAGTACTTTTCTTCTATAAATCACTAATTGATTTCATAAAACAACTTAAGGACTTTTAACGCCTTGCTCATCAGTTTATCTGATGCAGCTACATGTTAGACACAATTTGTATGCTCTGTTGCCTCCCTAACTGCAGCCTCAGCCAACAGACGATTTGAGTTTAATGTTGGCAGCACTGAATTTGAGTCATCAATAATTAATGGTATCTCTGTGCATCCAAGAATAATTGCGTCACAGCCTTTGTCTTTTAAACTACTGATCACCTCCTGAAAATAGATTACTGATTCTGGCTTAAAAATACCATAAACCAATTCCTCCATAATTATGCGCCCAACTTCATTAATTTCTTCATTCGATGGCCGTTCCCAAGTAAGTCCTAAACATTCTATTTTTTCTGGATAAACACTGCTTTCAACCAACCACTTAGTTCCCAAAATTCCAAGTTTCCTAAAACCCTTATATTTTGAGTTTTCTACGACAACCTCTGCTATATGAAGCCAAGGTAAGGGAGCGCGTTTTTCAACGTATTTGAAAGCCTGATGGATTGTATTGTCAGGGCAAATTAGAAAGTCTGCGCCCAGCGCCTTCAATTTGTTAGCAGAAGAAAGCATTAATTCACCAATGCCATTTATATCATTAGAGTTCAAGCAATCCACATAATCGGCGAGAGAATGAGTATGCATAGAAATTTCAGGGTGAACATGCTCACCTAATGTTTTTGGGCTTTCAGTACATATCGTTTTGTAACAAAGTGCCGCCCCTTCGGCAGAACATCCAACTATTCCAATATGTTTAGAAGAATTCCCCATACTTATTTACGCCTCAATGATTAGGTTCCGAGTTTGTCTAACAACTTGATAGTAGTGCATTTTTGCACATTAATTTATGTAAGACAGTCATTTTTGGTCTTTTTTTGGTGAATTTTGATTCTATCACATCATTTTATCGAATAATAGAGGTGGTTTTATACGCTATAATCGTGATTAATTTGCACTAAAGAACTATTATCAGTAATAATCGTGATTAATGTGCATTTTTAATAGATTGTTATGCTGAATAATAATAGTTTGTTTTCATTTCTATGCTCGGTTTTGACGAGTGGATAATAAGGTACCCACGAAGGGCACACCGTACGGCAAATTCAATAAATATGTATGGCGCAACCTTTGAAAGTGTGAAATAACTCTTTTTAATGTAGTGGAGCACCTGTGTGTGCTCCTTCTCTTGGGTTTTCTCACTATATGTGAAGAGTAATGATAGATTTACAATGAAATACTTCCAAAATAGGGCGGACACACAGTTCCGCACCCTACACCGAGCGATTTAACAGTATCCATGTGGTTGCCCTTCTCATACAAGAAATTGATTTACAAAGTAATTATTTAACTACAAATGAATAAATAGTCATTGGATAGTTGGCTTTAGCCACCCTTTTTATGTATTTTTCTTAAGTGGATTTTGTTACTATTAATTTCGCAAGCGAAATTGGGCGGGACTGAAGTCCCGACTTTTGAATACAAAGAATCATTCAAAATTAATGTACGGCTTAATCCTTGTGAATATCCATTTTAACATTTAAGTACTTATTTTCATACCAACAAAAAAAGCCAAAAAGCACAATACAAATGTTGATATCAAATAGGTAAAGCCTTTTAAGTATTCCCCATAGGACATCATTAATACAGTTTCCATTGAAAAGGTTGACCAAGTGGTTAATGCCCCTAGAAAACCCATCATTATGAACAACTTCACATTTTCAGAGGCTTGGTACTTGTCTATTAAATACACATAGGCTATTCCCATTAAAAAACAACCTACAACATTAACTAGCAAAGTTGCCCATGGGGTTGAAGCTCCAAAATAATGCGTAATGGCTTTTGAGTTAAAGAATCGTATAACAGCACCCAATGCACCACCTGCTGCCACCACTAAGATTTGCTTAATCATTTCTATTGCTTCTTATTATTTCTAGTTTTTGTGCTATTTTAATTTCTAAGCCGGCTTGTTTGGGATGGTAATAGACTTTTTCACCCATCTTATCAGGAAATCCTTTTTGTGAATAGGCCACAGAATGTTCACTGTCATGATCATATTGATAACCGCTGCCAAATCCTTGTTTTTTCATTAAATCAGTCGGAGCATTGCGCAAATGCATGGGCACATCCAGTGATCCCAAATTTTTAGCATCAGCTCTGGATTCATTGTGAGCTGTATAAACAGCATTACTTTTTGGACAACTGGCTACATACACCGCAGCTTGTGCTAAGGCCAAATCTCCTTCTGGCGAACCCAATCTTCGCCATGTTTCCCAAGCATCCAAACACAGTGTCAGCGCCCTTGGGTCGGCATTGCCCACTTCTTCACTGGCCATTCTTAATAACCTTCGCGCAATGTATTGAGGATCACATCCTGCATCTAACATGCGATTCATCCAATAAAGAGCGGCATCAGGATTAGAGCTGCGCACACATTTGTGTAATGCAGATATTTGTTCGTAAAAGACATCACCTTTGTTATCAAATCTTCTGGCTTGTCCAGAGACAATTAGTGAAACCTCTTCATCATTCACATCACCATCATGAGAGTAATCAGATAATATTTCTAGAAGGGTTAGTAGTCTTCTGGCATCGCCATCTGCCGATTGAATCAACTGATTTTGTTGTGCTTCAGATAAGTCTAAACCTGTTTCTTTAACGCCTTTCTCTAATAAAATCCGCAAATCATCGGCCTCAATATTTTTAAGAATATAGACACGCGATCTTGATAATAACGCATTATTCAGAGCAAATGATGGATTTTCTGTGGTGGCACCAATTAATGTAATTAGCCCGTTCTCCATGTGCGGAAGAAAAGCATCTTGTTGCGATTTATTGAAACGGTGTATTTCATCAACAAACAAAACCGTGTTTAAATTGTTGTCGCGATTTTCTTCGGCTTGTTTGATGGCTTTACGGATATCAGCCACTCCTGACAGGATAGCTGATAAATTAATTTGTTGAACATTGGTTTTTTCACACAGTATACGGGCCAATGTGGTTTTACCTGTGCCAGGTGGTCCCCACAATACCATTGAATGCAAATGGTTGTTTTCAATGACTTTTGCAAATGGCCGATTGTCAGCTGTGAGGTGTTGTTGACCAACAACATCGTCTAAAACTTGAGGTCTCAGTTTATCGGCGAGTGGTTGCATGATCGTTTAAAACTCGGCTGAGAATCCTGCTTCTCTAATTACATCAACTCCTTTTGGCACTTCAAAATTAAAGAATCCCAATTCTAATTCTGGGTTTCTGAGAATATTATCGAATTCAAATACGACCATGTTATCAAATTGATTTTTTAACTTTATCACTTTTAATTTATCATTCTCTATTCCTAACCACACTTTTTTAACATCATCACCAGGGTTTTTCGGGTTCATTTCAATCCAATTATACTGTGATTTTTCATCCTTCTCATCATTCATAGATATCTCTGCAAGCAAGGACAATTCAAAGTTTTCTTCGGTTTCCTGTTTATTCAGCAATACATAGATTGGATTTTTTGTGCTTTCTTGTTTTTTAATGGTAACCTGATCTAAATCTTCATCAAATATCCACACCTCTTTACCATTGGCCACTATTAATTGTGGAGCAGGTTCTGCGTATTCCCATTTAAATTTATTCGGTGTATCTAACCAAACCTGACCACCAATTTTTTCAGATATGTTCTCATTGGCATCAATTTCGTATTGTACAAATTCAGCTGACAATGATGATAAGTCCTTACGGACATTATCCAATATGTCCTGTGCAGTTTTTGGGCTTTGGTCATCTGCAATTGAAATAAATGACAAAAGTAATAGTGAAAAACAAGTTAGTATTTTAATTTTCATAGGATTCTCAAATTTTTAATCATTATAACAGAGACATTTAATAAATCAGAATGTTCAGGAATAATTAGTAATTAACAATTAGTAATTATTAATTAAGATCAAGAGCTCTTTAGTCTTTTGATCTTGATCTTCAATTGTTAATTACTAATTATTAATTGTACATTGTATTTACAAGGGGTCATCATCCATTGAGACAGGCGCTGGCGCCAATACTTCTCTGGCACCATTGTGAGCTGCAGCGCTGACGACACCATTTTCTTCTAATTGCTCGACAATGGTTGCTGCACGATTGTAACCAACACGTAAACGCCTTTGTACATAGGATATTGATGCTTTGCGACTTTCTGTGACGACAAATACAGCTTTATCGTACAATTCATCTACATCGCTTTCTGGTTTTTGCGGTATGCCGGTGGCGCTGAGTTCTTGGCCATCATCCATCAATTGCACTTCGTCTAATATGCCTTTTTGGTAATCGGCTTCATAATGTTTAGTGAGGTAATTCACGATGCCATGTACTTCATGGTCATCAACAAATGCACCATGAATACGTTCTGGTATGGCCTTTCCCGGTGGTAAATACAGCATGTCACCATGTCCAAGCAATTGTTCAGCTCCGCCTTGATCTAAAATTGTTCTTGAATCAATTTTAGATGATACTTGGAATGCAATTCTGGTAGGAATATTGGCTTTAATTAATCCAGTAATCACATCTACAGATGGACGTTGTGTGGCCAATATCAAATGCACTCCAGCTGCACGTGCTTTTTGTGCCAATCTGGCAATCAGTTCTTCAACTTTTTTGCCCACAATCATCATCATATCAGCAAACTCATCTATGACAATAACAATATAAGGCATGGTTTCTAGTTCAGGTGCTTTTTGACCAGGAATTAAGGCATCTGGCCTAAACAATGGATCGAGTAGAGGCTCACCCTCTTCTCTGGCTTTTTTAACTTTGCGGTTATAGCCAGCGAGGTTTCTGACACCCACTGCTGCCATCATCTTGTAACGTCTTTCCATTTCTGCCACACACCAACGTAGCGCATTTGATGCTTCTTTCATGTCTGTGACCACAGGTGCCAATAAGTGCGGAATGCCTTCGTAGACTGATAACTCCAACATTTTTGGATCAACCATAATCATTTTTACTTGTTCAGGAGTGGCTTTATATAGCAGACTGATTATCATGGCATTAACTGCCACAGATTTACCTGATCCGGTTGTGCCTGCAACCAATACATGTGGCATTTTTGCAATATCAACAACCACAGGCCTGCCAGATATACTTTTTCCTAATCCCAGTGTTAAAGGCGAAGATGATTTATCAAATTCTACTGACTTAAGTACTTCACTTAAATAAACGATTTCTCGATTGGTGTTGGGAATTTCTAAGCCAATATAAGGTTTTCCTGGTATGACATCAACTATTCGAACACTGATGACTGATAAACCACGAGCCACATCTTTGGCTAAATTAACCACCTGGCTGACTTTTACACCGGCTGCTGGTTCTAATTCAAATCGGGTCACAACTGGTCCTGGAAAAACCCCTACTACTTTCACTTTAACCCTAAAGTCAGCCAATTTTAATTCTACTTGTCGTGACAGTACATCCAACTCTTCTTTTGAATACCCAATGACTTGTGTCGTGGGGTTATCTAATAATGTCAAAGGGGGGAATTTACTGGCTGGCAATGTATCAAACAGTTGGCCTTGGCGTTCTTTAACCGCTCGCTTGCTTTCTGAGTACTTGGGTTCGAATGATGGTTCGATAACAACGGGTTCTCTTTTGGATTGAACCACTGCATCGATTTTTCTGACTTCTTCGCGGTCGTGTTTGGCTTTTTTACCAATGCGCCAGTCTTTAAAATGTTCGAATTTAAGCTTAAACCATGCGATCAGTTGTAATGTCCACTTGCCAATTAAATCAGTTGACTGTATCCACGACATCCCTGTAAATAATGTAGTGCCCGCTAAAAAGATGGCAGATAATATCAGTGTCGCACCGACAATTCCGAGGCTACTAAATAATGAGTTACCAACAACCTCACCTACAATCCCACCGCCTGAAAAAATAGCGTCATGGGTATTGATATAATGGTGTGCCAAAGCACATCCTGACAATAACACAGAGATAAATCCACCTGCTTTTATCAAAGTATCATGCCAACTGGTGTTATCATCTATGTCATGTTTTCTATATACACGCCATCCAACAAAAACCAAACCAATTGGGATTAAATAGGACAAATAACCGATGGTATTAAAAAATACATCAGCAATAAAAGCACCACTTGATCCACCAAAATTATGAATCACATCATTATCTGATGCCGAAAATGGTCCTGAATCTTGGGGGTGATAACTGAGCAAAGAAATCAGAACATAAATCGCCAACGGGATAATGAGAAAGAATAAACTCTCTCTTAAACGGTTGCGAATATGTCCTGATACTTTGTTTTTTGGCATAAATTAATTATAGAGCAGGATGAACAATTTTTCCAGCATCGACATTGATTCCTTTTGCCAATGAATCGACATCTCTCCAACCATCAAGAGCCAATCTTTGCACATATGGCAGGATGGCAGCTGATATAGCCTGAGTTGATGTTCTTGGAACAGATCCTGGCATATTTGTTACTGAAAAATGCGTCACACCATGTTCAACAAATGTTGGGTTTTCCCATGTTGTTGGCCTGGTAGTTGCCACACATCCGCCTTGATCAACGGAAATATCTGCAATAACTGAACCCGGTTGCATGCCTTTAACCATTTCTTCAGTAATAACATGTGGCGCTTTTGCACCTGTGACCAGTACAGCTCCAACCACTAAGTCAGCATCAGAAATTTCTTTGGCCACAGATTCTTCATAAGGATACAAAGCTGTCACGTTGGCACCCAGTGCCATCATTTCTGCCAAACGGTCTTGACGTTTGTCAAACACAACAACATTAGCACCACCTTTTGCAGCCAATGCGGCTGAGTTTCCACCGGCAGCGCCAGCACCCAAAACCACAACTTTTCCTCTTTCAGTAGATGGCAATCCACCCAATAAAACACCTTTACCACCAGATGGTTGGTGTAACAAGTGTGTGCCAACTTGTGTGGCAATCATGCCTGCAATAATACTCATTGGCGCCAATAATGGTAATGATCCATCTGCTTCTTCAACTGTTTCAAATGCAACGCCAGTCAAACCTATATCTAATAATGACTGAGTTAATTCTGGTTCAGCTGCTAAATGTAAATAACAAAATAACAAATGTTCTTTGCGTAAATATTTTAAATCACCAGCAATGGGTTCTTTGACTTTAACAATCATTTCACCTGTCGCATAAAGTTCTTCAGCATCTTTAGAAATATTAACACCTACTTTGGTGTAATCTTCATCGCTGAATCCACTTTTTATGCCTGCATTTGCTTCAATATAAACATCATGACCGGCTTTAACTAAATCGGCTGCAGCAGCTGGTACAAGTGCCACACGGCCTTCTAAGGTTTTTGTTTCTTTAGGTATGCCTATTCGCATTTTTTGTCCCCTAATATAGTGTTGAATAAAAGTTGTTTATTTTATCCGATAATGTGATTGAGAATACATAATTCATTAATTTTTGATTAATTAACTTAATTGATATCAGAAATCATCTTTTTTTGGTCCAATTAAAGTCAATGGACGGTTTTTTACTGCTGATATATAATTGCTCAACTTCTGATCTTGCCCAATCTACTTTTCTTAAAAACTTAAGACTTGAATTAATACTTGGATCATTTTTAAAACAATTGATTTTAACTAACTGGCTTAATTTTTCCCAACCATATTTTTCATATAACTCAGTGACTATGGCTTTTAATGTGACACCATGCAAAGGATCGTTACTGTTTCCTGTTTTATCCATCTTCAATCTAATATCTAATAATCATTCTATTATACAGGCTTGATTCATATTCTGAACGCTTTCTGAACACATTTTTACCATTCAGGAATAATTCAGGAATTCTCATTAAACTGGGAACCGTAACTTAAATTGGAGAATTACCATGAATTTCAAAAACACATATTTAGTATTAACAATAATCCTTGGATTTGGCACATTTGCTGAAGCCAGGAATAATGTCAATCTTAATGAAAATGGCCATACCACAAATAAGCAAGTCAATCGGAGTAACTCTAGTGGGCAACGCAATCGTGGTAATAGTGACAGAAACAAACAAAGCAAAAGTCGCAGTAATAAGAGCATGCCTTTTTCAAACAATACCGCAAGTAGCCACAGACGTTCAAATAGAAACGACCATGGCAACCGCCACTCAAATAGAAATGGCAATAGAAACTCTCGTGGCAACCGCCATGGTAGCAGAAATGACCGTCGAAATGGTTATGAAAACAGAAGCAACCATAGAAACAACCATGGTAACCGCCACTCCAATAGAAGCGGGCATAGAAATAAGCATGGCAATCGTTATGATAGCAGAAGAGGCAACAGAAATGGACACAGATACAGTTATAGAGGAGGATACAGAGACGGATATAGAAGTTGGTATAACCCTAGATATCGTGGCCAAAATTACAGTTATTACCATAATTATTATAGCAATTATAAGCCTTACTATGAAACCAGATATCAATACCGTCCAATTAGAGGATTAGGACATTTTTATTACCGAACTGGGTATGGATATGGACACTGGCATGATAACTATTGGTGTGCTGTAGAACACCCAGATTCATATTATTATGATTATTACTCAAACTATCCTTATCAAAGTGGATGGACATTTGGTGACGGAGACTTTGGCATATCATTCTATTTTGATTAACAGCTTAATCTAAAAATAATAAAACCAAAAAGGGCAATCGTGAATGATTGCCCTTTTTTTGATTAAAAACTAACTTTGATAAACTTGAACACTAATATAGTTTTACAAAAATTCTATACTCCAAGTATCAATATAGCCAGTATCAGCACCAGCACTGTCAATAACTTTTAGGCCCCAAGTCCCAGTAGCACCAGTATTACCGAGATCTAATGACTTAGATTCATTAATATCATTGGCACTTCCACCAGCAGGGCTTCTTAATGTGGTGATTGAACCCGTCGGATCAACCAATTGGACAGTTAAGTCACCTATATATGTATGTACAATGCTATATGTGATTTTTACATTGTTACTGACACCAGTTCTACTAACACTGATATTACTTGTGACTCCAGTTGAGTTATTGTCAGGTATATTTGCATTGGTAGTAGTTGAAAATACCTCACCAGAATTTGATCCAGTTGAATAATTACCAGTTAAACTCACGCCGCTAAATGAACTATATGCACGAACCATCACATAATATGTCCCTGCTTGTGCCACTGAAACATCACAAACTTCATTGTTTCCACCAATATATGGACGACAATCATAATTTGAAGTCGTTGGCGCACTGCCATATCTCACATATAAATCTGCATCACCTGATCCACCATTGATAACAAAACTCAGTTGACTTGCACCAGCTGGCACTTCCATACTGTATTCAATGCTGTTGTTTTGGCTAGCAGATAATCCTGTAATTGTCACCCCATTACTTAACACATTACCTACTGGTGGAGCAGTAACTGAAACAGATTGAGATGATGTATCAGTTGCTGCATCATTATCAGTAACAGTCAACGTTACATTATAGGTACCAGCACTGGCATAAGTGTTAGATGCTGATATACCAGATGCACCGAATGACCATGAATAATTGACTATACTGCCATCGTTATCTGAACTGGTTGTTGCATCAAATCCACAAACTAAATCTGTACAATTCACTGTAAATGAAGCCGTAGGTGACACATTGACTGGTGGTGCTGTGACAGTAACAGATTGTGAACTTGAATTACTGGCACCTTCATTATCAGTCACAGTCAACGAAACCGTATAAGTACCAGCACCAGAAAAAGTATTATTTGACGCAATACCCGATCCGCCAAATGACCATGAATAACTGACTATACTGCCATCTCCATCAGTACTGTTTGAAGCATCGAAACTACAGGTTAAATCAATACAATTTGAACTAAATGAAGCAACAGGTGCATTATTTGATGAAGGATTCGTGTAACTCCCCTCCAAACTTACTCCAGCATATGTTGAATAAGCCCGAATCATGACATGATAAGTGCCTGCTTGAGCATTGGATATATCACATGATTCAACATTACCACCAATATAAGGACGACAATCGTAATTTGACTGTGTTGGAGCTGAGCCAAATCTAACATATAAGTCGGCATCTCCTGAACCTCCACTAATATTAAAACTTAAATTTGTTGCGCCAGTTGGAACAGATAAGGTGTAGTTCTGTTCATTTCCTTGATTTCCAGATAAACCAGTTTTGGCCACACCATTAGCCAACACATTGTCAGTCTGAGTATTATCCAGTGAAGTCACCGATAGTTGTGAACTATTTGAAGACTCATTGTTACTGTTATCTAAGGCTGTTACACGGTAATAATATTGGGTGTCTAAAGCTACAGTATTGTCTGTGTAATCTGAAACATTCACTAATGTATTATTTAGTTTAGAAAAACCAGAACCACTGGTGGTTGAACGGTAAACATTATAACCAGCTAAATCTGATTCAGTATTATTAAACCAATCCAAGGTAATCGTGCCAATAGAAGGTGCTTCTCCAGTTAAATTATTGGGAGCATTCGGAGCCGTAGTATCCGTACCTCCTCCATTACATACCAGTTCAAACACACATTCAACCCATTCTGGATGATCGATAAATGGATTGCGATTGCCTTGACCATTGGCAACAGCTTCGTTATGTTGGTGTTCATAAATATCAACTGGATCACTGTTGTGCCACGTAATTAATACTGATAACAAGCCCATATAAGCTTGTGATTCATTGGAGCCAGTTTGTGAAGCATTAATCAATGCCAAATCATCTGTTAATTCTAAATCAGGCTCTGAATGGTTGGTAATCCCATGCGTTCCACCTTCATAACGGACGGCCATATAAAACATGGCACGCGCTACATCGCCTTGGCGAGCCTCCCATACATCCCATATGCCAGTTTTTGTAAAGTTGGATTGACCAGTTCCACCTCGACCATTATTGACATCTGTTGGCTTTTCAGTACAGCCACTGGTACAAATGTCAAATGGTTTATTGGAGCGTGAAGAATTGTAAGAACTATTTGCAATAAATAAATGGTGCATATCCGTATATGGATAGTTACTACTGCCATCATTTGGAAAACCATAAGACTTAGGCCAAGAATGTTCTCGGTTATAATTGTTATTGCCACCAGTGACTTTTGCGTAATCACTGTTTTTGTATAATGCAATGACGCGGTTAGAATCATCCACATCTTCACCAGCCAATTCCAATATATCCCAGGTATCTGTGGATGATGAAGTATAGGGAATTCTTGTATGATCTTTAATAATATTGTGCAATGAAGATTTCAATGCAGAAGGGGTTGAAGCATCTACAGATGAGTAATAACCTGGATCAGCTTGCGAATAGACAACATTAACATTTAAAACTAAGACCAAATAAGTAACTAATAACTTTACAAATTCTTTTTTGAACATTTTAAACCTCTCTCTCTTTTTTTATATGATAAACCGCAAGATTCACACACAAATGTAGATAAGGTCGATAAAAAATAACAACAACTAACAAGTGGAATGAAAACTTATGCAGTTTAATTATTGATGTTCATATTACATGAACGCCATTCATTATTTCCGTTGCTTTGGAACTTTATACAAAGCTCTCTATTATTATTTTTTTTATGGGGTTTATTAAAGAATAAATTTGATAAAATATTCACTAACAGCCCAAAAGAATATTACATTTTTTTATTAAAAATGTAAACTGATTTTATAATATTTAATGCGATTGATAACATTTACTAATGCGAAATACATCAATGATATATATTACAAAATTAATGATAGATTAATACCATATATTGTCACCTATCAATAAACCAGATTATATACATGATTAGTGAGGATTGAATAAATCTATTCAATCAAAACTTGATTTGAAAATTGTATCAAAACGCTGATGAAAATAACCATCAAATAGGTTTTGAACAAGGTACTCGTGACTTTGAGGACTCAGATGAAAACAATCTGGAACACCAATCCCAAGCGTGTCACGCATCGACTCTACAGGACTTGGACGATTTAAATCACCGGGAGGTAACAATTGCCCAGGAAGTATTCCATCATCTGGAAAACCATAATAAGATTGCATAAGACCAGCATGATCGACGTGAAATACTTTTGAGTTATTGTTCGCCAATTGTTGATAAACCAGTTCAAAAGCAGTTGAACTGGTATTGAGCTCTAAAGCACTTGGCTCTCCAAGACCTTCCCATTTTTCTCTACACAGATCTCCTGTAAAAATTCCAATCGTATCAACAAAATTAGGATAGTCATAAAAGCTTAAGATTATTTCAATGTCTGTATCAAGCAATAAAATGGCATCAATTATTGTATTGAGGTCATTGACAATGGTTTGTTGCAAGGACAATATTTGCATTTCAGGCATTCCTGAGATCCAATTACCTAGAAAATCATTACCGCCAAGTGTCAATTGAACCGTATCTATGGAAGGATTATTCATTAACTCATTAGTAATAATGAGCAATTGGTCAGGTTGAACCCAATCAGAAGCTCGGGTCCCTAATTGGGTTGTTAATAAACCCAGTACTTCAATATTGGCAAAACCATTGTCTGCGAACACATCTTCATGGGCTCCATCAATAAATTGGAACTGTGCCCAGCTATCGCCTACAAGTAACACCCTTTTGTTTTGGGCCAAAACAGTGATGGCAAAAGTCATTCCAAATGCCATTATTAAAAAACGTTTCATATGTATCAGACGTTCATGCCTTTTATAACAGCTGACCGTTTGCTTAATTGTTGATGCCAACGAACAATATTATCATATCCTAACTCAACAAAACTGTCACACAACCTATCAATGGCAGGGTAAGCTGCAATGTCTGCTATCGAGTAATCAAAACCATTTAAAAACTCATGTTCTGATAACTGTTTATCAAAATATTGGTATAAATTCAAATAACGGTCCTTGATAAATTGGGCCGCGACCAGTTGTGGTTCCTTGATCAACGCCTTAAGGTAAAAATTATTAAATAAGTTGGGAGCCAAATCACTGGCATGAAACATCATCCATTCTTGTGTTTTTGCTTTTTTACTGGTATCTGATGGCATCAGTTTTCCTGATTTTTCAGCCAAGTAAATTAATATGGCTGATGACTGAGACAAAACCAATCCATTGTCTTGATCGACGATAATAGGAATGCGACCTGATGGATTTAGTTTTAAAAACTCAGGTTTTTGTTGCTCTCCTTTCATTAAATTTACTTTATGAAGATTGTATTCTAACTGCATTTCTTCTAATGCAATAACAATATTTTGGCCGTTAATGGTGGCATATGTATATAAGTCAATCACGATTTTTATTTATTTGAAAACCATATTTTAGCATTTTAAATTGAAAGAATAAAATGGCGAACTCTAATATTTACTGTTAAAGCAAAGGGCTTTAGAAATTTTACAAACTGTTTATCAACGCTTCGGCTTTGTGCATAGACTCTATGGCTTCATTTTCTGCAATTGAATCATAAACAATTCCTGCTCCTGCTTGGAACGATAGTTTATTATTTGAAAGTGTGAATGTGCGAATAAGAATATTTAAATCCATCCTGCCATCATCTGTAATGTATCCCATTGACCCTGTATAGGCGCCCCTTGGATGGGTTTCTAATTCATCAATAATTTGCATACAACGAATTTTAGGGCACCCAGTAATTGTACCACCAGGGAATGTGGCCTTCATAATATCGTAAAATGTCGTATTATCTATTAATTCACCCACAACATTGGATACGATGTGATGGACTTTTGCATAGGATTCAACCTCCATAAATTCATCAACTTTTACAGTGCCGATTTTACTGACTCGGCCCAAATCATTGCGTTCTAAATCAATTAACATGATGTGTTCGGCTTGTTCTTTTGGGTGATTGATCAATTCTTCAAGCAACTCTTGATCTTTGTGTTTATCTTTATGTCTTGGGCGAGTACCTGCAATTGGTCTTGATTCTATGATGTGATTTTCAACTTTGACCAGCCTTTCAGGAGATGAACTGATGATTGAGAAATCTTGGGTTTGTAAAATCCCAGCAAAGGGTGAAGGATTATGTACAGACAAGGTTGTGTAAAGTTCTAAAGCGTCAATTTTGCAATCTGATTTCACCTGCCAATTTCGGGCAAGATTAACTTGGTAGACATCTCCTTGTTTTATATAGGACTTGGCTTTGTCTACATTTCTAACGTAGGCTTCTACATCGTCACTTTGTAATTCTAAATGATTGGTAAAATTAATGGTGCTGCAATTTTGATTTTTTATTAACTTCTGAAGCTTTTTAACGTGCTTTTTTGATTGTCCAACCAACCAATATTGATCTTTTATGTGATCAATAATAATCGCTGATTTACACCTGATTGCAATTGCCAATGGTTGTTCATTATCATGCTGTACATCAGATAGAACTTCTTCCCATTCAAGCACACTGGCATAACTCAGATAGACAAACCATCCAGAATAAAACGGCAAATCATCACCCTTATAATTTATGACTGGTTTATTGAATTTTTTTAACAGTTTTTTGAGTTGTTTTCTATTGAATGCGGCTTTGACTTTTTTAGATTTTGCAAATAACAGACTGTATCGTCCTGTTTTCTTATTTTTGGTATTACTCGCTAATAGAGCAGGAAACTTGTCAGGATAGCTTCGAGTTAAACCAATTAAATCTGGTTTTGATTTCAGCTCAACTCGAAACATAATTAGATAACGTCTTAAATCTTTTTGAAGATAACAGTGGCATTGGTTCCACCAAATCCAAATGAGTTTGACATACTGGTATCAATGACTGAATTTCTAGACTCATTGGCAATATAGTCCAAATCACAACCTTCTCCAGGATTATCTAAGTTAATTGTACCTGGCAATATTTGATCTCTAATAGCAAGCAAACTAAAGATAGCCTCTACTCCACCTGCAGCCCCCAATAAATGTCCAGTCATGGACTTTGTAGATCCAACAGCTGTGGTATAAGCATATTCACCCAAAGCAATTTTAACTGCATCAGTTTCACCTTTATCGCCTAACGGTGTTGATGTACCATGTGCATTAATATAATCAATTTGATTTGGGTTTATTTCTGCATCATTCATGGCATTAACCATGCAACGTGCTGCACCTTCGCCGCCAGGCGATGGAGATGTCATGTGGTAAGCATCTGAACTCATGCCAAAACCTGATACCTCTGCATAAATTTTAGCACCACGGGCTTTTGCATGTTCGTATTCTTCTAATACCAATACTCCTGCACCATCACCCAATACAAAACCATCTCTGTCTCTGTCCCATGGACGTGAGGCAGCTTTAGGGTCATCGTTTCTTGTTGATAAGGCTTTAGCTGAAGCAAATCCACCAATGGCCAAAGGTGTGGTTGCATATTCACAACCTCCACAAATCATAACATCAGCATCACCATAAGCAATGCTGCGCATGCCCAGACCAATATTATGTGTGGCCGTTGAGCATGCTGAAACTGCAGACAAACTTGGTCCTTTTATGCCATACATAATAGACAAGTGACCTGCGGCCATATTAATAATTGTACTGGGAACGAAAAATGGTGAAATTCTTCGCGCGCCTTTTTCCAGCCAAGTTTCAGTGGTTTTTTGAATACCATAAATACCACCTATACCTGCTGCCACATAAACACCGACTCTTTCTGCATTTTGTTCTGTTATTTCTAGACCAGAATCATTAATGGCATCAACGCCAGCTGCAATCCCATAATGCATAAATGGATCCATTTTACGCGCATCTTTTTTCTTGATGTATTTGTCTACATCTAAATCTCGTACTTCGCCCGCAATTGTGCAGGCAAAATCTGTTGTATCAAAATGGGTTAATTGATCAATACCACTGTTTCCTTCAGTGATATTTCCCCAAGCTGTTTTTATTGAGTTTCCGACAGGTGAAACGATTCCCATCCCTGTCACTACGACTCTTCTTTCGGTCATTAGATTTACCTATTTTTAGTAAAAAAAAAGCCACGTAATGTACGCAGCTTTTCTAATTAATTTCATTATTAATCTGTCTCTTATACACATCTCCAAGCCCACGAGACAGGCAGAAATCTCGTATGC
>CAJXVJ010000006.1 GCA_913061105.1 uncultured Alcanivoracaceae bacterium
GTCGGCAGCGTCAGATGTGTATAAGAGACAGCAGATATTGAAGTGATAATGGGTTGATCAACTGTATTAAATGGCTCAAATGCTTTGATATCAAATACAAAAAATACAGCCAAACCAATCATAATTAATGGAATAATTTTTAAAATAGTGAACATCAGTTGAGTTATTCCAGCTTGCCTGACACCTCGCATATTAATCAACGTTAGACTCCAAATCAAAAGCAATGCGATGATTACAGCAAAAATGGGTTGTGCCATCAGCACAGGAAAGAAAACACCCATATAAGAAACAGCTGCCACAGCAATGGCAGCATTACCACACCAGATTGAAATCCAATAAGACCAGGCCACAGAAAATCCCGCTAACTCTCCAAAATTATCATAAGCATAGCGATATGGACCGCCTTGTTTGGGAAACTTGCGACTCAGCCTAACAAAAACCAAAGCCGTCATAATCGCACCTATAGCTGAAGCCAGCCAACCAAGAATACTCACGCCACCATATTTCGCCAATGAGGCTGGCAACAAGAAAATACCCGAGCCAATCATATTGCCAATCACCAATGCGGTGCAGATCATCAAGCCTACCGATTTGTTTTTATTTTTGTTTGGCATATAATGTTGTATTGAAATATCCTATAAGTTTTAATCGGCAATACAATTATTGTCAACCTTTAAAGAGAAAAATTGATGTCATCAGATCCAGATAAATTGGCTAAGCATTTAAAAATTGCCCAACCTGATAATGCCCATACTTTGCCAGCATCGCTGTATACCGATCCACAATATTTAACTCAAGAATTCAAAAAAATATTCGAAAACACTTGGCAATTAATTGGGCATGAGAGCCAATTAAAAAAAAGCGGAGATCAATTAGTTGCACAAGTCGGATGCATTCCTATTGTCGCTGTTCGTACTCAAACAGGACAGCTCAAAGCCTTTCATAATGTCTGTAGACACCGTGCAGGACCAGTGGCTGTAGAAAATAACAACAATAAAGTTTTGCGTTGTAAGTACCACGGCTGGACTTACACACTAGATGGTGAATTAAGAAGTGCCCCTGAGATGGAAACTACCCCTAATTTTGATGTGTGCCAATATCATCTGCCTCAAGCAAAAATTACCACTTGGCAAGGATTTGTGTTTGTCTGTATTAATAAAGATGCTCCAGCCATTGAGACTGTCTTTAAAAACATAAAAGAAACCATTGCCCCAATTGATTTAAAAAGCATGCATTACCACCACACAGATGAATACACCATCAATTGCAATTGGAAAGTCTACATGGACAATTATCTTGAAGGATATCACTTGCCTCATGTACATCCAGGCTTGAGTAAGTTACTCGATTACCGCAGTTATAAAACTGAATTGGCCGAATGGTATAGCTATCAACACAGTCCTATTACTAATGACAATGAGAATAATATTTATGCTGATGGCGATGCCCATTATTACTGTGTATTCCCAAATCTGATGTTGAATATTTTACCGAATAGATTACAAACCAATGTGATATTGCCAGATGGCCACGATAAGACAAAAATCATTTTTGACTATTATTATGCTGATACAGATTCAGAAACCACTAAAAAATTAATTAAAGAAGACCTAGATTTCAGCGATGAAATCCAACAAGAAGACATTGATATTTGCGAAAAAGTCCAAATCGGCTTAAATTCAGGCAGCTACGAAACAGGACGCTTGTGCATGAAAAGAGAAACTGGTGTGTTGCATTTTCAGAATATGGTGAGGCAGTTTTTGAGGTAAGGAAAATTAATTTTCTATGGAGGGTATGAAGGATACGAAGGTAAAGTTTATAAAATCTGAAACCTTGAATCAACTCGGTTATGTAGGGTCCGGATCTGTGTGTCCGCCCGATTTTTTGATTTCAATACAAATTCAATCCAACAAATAGGAGTACACATAGGTGCTCCACTACATTAGAATAGAGTCACTTTCATGGTTACCACCTGAAGCGAGTGTATATTAACGAGGGCAAAAGTCGGGACTAAACAGACTGTGAAAGTATTCTGCTGACGAGTAAAAATAGCATAAAATCAGCTACTTTTCGTTGAAAAACTTGGAATTAGCGAGCTAGTCACTACGTTTTCCGCCTCAATTAGCTAATTTTCTCCTCGTTTTTCTTTCGCCACATAATACTTTCACAGTCTGTAAAGTCCCAATTCCATTCGATTTTTCCTTTGGATTTGGGACTTTAGTCCCGACTGATAAATTGATATTAAACTGGGTTTTCGCGTAAGATGGGCCCTGCCCATCATGAAATATTTTTAATAAGTTTCCTACCAACTCAAAATGATAGGCGGCCCCATTTTTAAAAATAAATATTTATTATTAGCACTATCAATTATAATGAATTCACTAATTGAACTTTGACCATAAACAATCATGAATATAAATAAAATAAAAATCATACTTTCACTATTAATTTTGGCTCTAATTCTACAAGGATGCCAATTTAAAAACACAAAGAAACCTCATAAAATAAGATTAGAAAAAATCACTTCTTCAAAACAGATTAATGATTTCTTTAAAGAAATTTGGCAAAAAAATAGAAAACATGGGAAACAATCATTTAAAAACATTAATCCTTCATATGATTGTTTAAACATTTCTAACAATAAAGGTGATGAATTATGCCCAATTATAGTTACTGGTTCTCGGATAACTTCAAGTGATTCAATAACAAACAACCAAGTTGCCGGAGTAGACGAAGGTGACATAATAAAACAATTTAACAATATGTTAATTATTTTAAGAAAAGGCACACTCTATAGCATTGACATTTCAGATCAAAATTCATCAAGTTTCATCAAACTTGATGAAGTCAAAGCGTTTTCACCTTATTGGCAGCACGATGCATTTTTTGATGAAATATTAATTAATAATGGCATTATTTTAGTTTTGGGCTTTAATTATGATTTAGATGTAAGTGAGATAATAAGATTTGAGTTGACTGATGATGGAAAATTTACATTTAAAGACAATTATCTTATCAATTCAGAAGATTATTATGATCCTGAGAACTATGCCTCTCGATTATTTAACCATCAATTTACAAGCTATATACCTATAGAGCTCTATTTAAATGAGCCATTTGAAGACCAATTACCTCAAATAACTAAAGTCCCTAATGATTTTTCAGGGGATGAAAAAGAACTTATATGGAATACTCTTTTTGATATTTCTGATATCTACTTTCCTATTCAAAATTTATCGGAACCAACTCTACACAGTTTTATAGTCTGTCCGCTTAATCAAGATGATTTGATTTGTAATGGTGTAGGAGTAATTAGTTCAAACACATCACTATATTACAACAATGGTGAACATATTTATATGTGGGTATCTGCTTGGAAACAAGAAGCATTAGATATTGATTCAATAAATACCTACGATACAATTTATGATATCGACAGAGGTTCTCTTACAAATGGAAAAAATAAAGTTACAAATATTGAGGAATTATACAATCCACTTATCTACCGTATTTCTCTTAATGACTTTGATGTAGATGCAGTTCAAGTACAAGGCATGCCTGTTTCCCAGTTTTCATTTCATCATCAAAATGAAGCATTATATATGTACGGATTAATTGATAAGAATCACGCAAAACTTATGGAAATGCCCGATAGTATTTTTGATAAAGCTGCCAGTAAATATCCAATTATTATAACGGAAAATTACGAAGAAAACTCAATTAATTCTACCCAAAGATTTATTGGGAATTATTTTTTAATTGGCAATAGCTATGATAGGTATTTAGACGATTTTAGTATTAAGCCTGTAAATATAATCAATATTAAAAATGGCAAATCAGATGAAATCACATTAACACATTATGCTGATAGAATTGAAGCCATTGATGAAAAAGCCTTGGTTGTTGGTACTACTCAGGACAACAACCTTGGTTTGAGTTTATTATCATTAAAAGACATTAAAATTGATAAACAAACGATTCTATTAGATCGTTTAGAAGGGGAAAGTCGAAGTCATGCTTTCAACTTCAAATATATAGAAGACTTTTTATTAACTGGCATTACAACTCAGTTCAAAAATAAAGCTGAACTGGATGAAGGATATTATTGGTGGGATGACAATATCCCTTCGGATATTACCTTCATTGGCGGTTTAGATAATTTTGATTACATTGGAGGACTTGTTAGTGATTCACCCCCAACTCAGGGATGTACTGTTTCTTGTGATGATTGGTATGGTAATAGTCGTCCATTTTTTATTGAGAATAGAATTTTTGCTTTAACTGGAGATGAGTTAATAGAAGCCTCATTGATTGATGGGAAAATAGTTGAATTAAGTAGAATCAATATAACGGATTGATTAAATGTCGGGACTAAAGTCCCAATTTCGTTAGATTTTTCCATTGGAATTGGATCTTTAGTCCCGACTGATAAATTGATATAAAACTGGGTTTTCGCGTAAGATGGGCCCTGCCTATCAAGAATTATCAATGGAACATTTTTATACTAACCCAATAAAATGATGGACAGGGCCCATCTTACATAATAATCATACTTTTAAATATGGACAAAAAGACACTCTATGACTATCCGGTTTTATCTTGCTCTTGATCTTTAATTGCTAATTGATAAGTAACGCTTAATCAGATTTCCTTTTCAATAATATAGTCATCCTTAAAGAAACCACCACCAATATCAGTTTTGATTTTATCTGTCACAACGAAATCACGGTTTTTATACCAATTATTGGCACCACTGTTCATCTTATTTACAGTGAGCCAAAGCAAGGAAATTTTCTCTGCAATGCACTTGTCTTCAACAAAATTCAACATCGCATGACCTGCTCCTTTTCCTCTAGCTGCATTATTGACATAAATTTTACTGATGAGAATTTTGTCTTTAGTATCATTAACGCTTAATCCAATATATCCTACTTGCTCATTTTCTATATCAACAAGATAGTATTCAACACCATCAGATATTTGAGATTTAATCGCAGCAAAACTTTGAAAGTTTTACAACATATATTCAACTTATTCTTGACTGATGATTGGCACGTAGTGATGGGTCCAAATTTCTTTCGCCAGGACGGTCACACTATCGATGTTATCGTCAGTTGAGACTGGTACTATCTTAATTGACATGATTGGTACCATTAATAAGCATATTGATTATTGATTTCACTCCTCACCAGAATATTTCTCAAACCAAGCCAATATAGCAGAAACTTTGGCAATTAAATTGCTGGGTTTTGAAGCGATGCCGTGTGAAGCTCCAGGAATTCTGACCATGGCACTTTCTACTTTTTGTAGTTTTAATGCGGTGTAGTATTGTTCTGATTCTGAAATAGGGGTTCTGAAATCTTGTTCACCTGTGAGTAGCATGGTTGGGGTTTTGACATTGCCTACCAATGATAATGGTGAACGTTTATGATAGCTTTCAGGGTTTTCCCAAGGCATATCGGCAAACCAATACTTGGTAAAATAAGCTGGCACATCAGAATGCAAGACAAAGCTTGTCCAATTTATAACGGGTTTTGCCACTACTGCGGCTTTAAATCGATCGGTTTTACCAATAATCCAAGCACTTAAAGTACCTCCACCACTGCCACCTGTCACAAATAATTTTTCCTCATTGATATAACCTTTGGCAATCACAGCATCCACACCTGATATCAAATCATCGTAATCTTGGCTAGGATAATTGTGGTGGATCAAATTGGCAAACTCTTTTCCATAACTGGTACTGCCTCTGGGATTGGTATAAAGCACTACGTACCCTGCTGCGGCGAACAGTTGAATTTCTGCTGAGAAGACTGGGCCATAACTGGAAAAAGGGCCGCCATGGATTTCCAGGATTAATGGATACTTTTTAGTGGGATCAAAGTTAGGCGGTTTAACTATCCAGCCTTGCACATCTTTTTTATCAAATGTCGATTTATACCAAATTTCTTCAACTTGACCCAATTGTTTGTGTGAAAACAGGTCTGCATTGAGGTTGGTCAATCGCTTGTCTTTGCCATTTATACCTGATGCCAGATCTGCAGGATGATCGGCTTTGCCTAAAGTATAGGCGTATTTGCCATTGTTCGAAACACTGTATGTGCCTGCATTGTAGGGTCGACCTAATGATAAACCGCCTAAGTTTTCTGTGATATCAGAGATTTTTCCTGATGTTGAAATAAATCCAAGCTTGGTATTGCCTTTGTCATCGTATTGAAAATACAAGCCTTTGCCTTTGTTATCCCATTGAATATTGGCCATGTCTCTATCAAAATCTTTTGTAACTAATTTTGAATTTGTGCCATCAATGTTCATCAGGTATAACTTGTTTTGATCATAACCCAAGTATTTGTCATCATGACCTAAATAAGCGATCTGCTTGCCATCTGGTGAAACCTTTGGTGATGCATCAGGCCCTTGTCTATTGGTCAATGGTTGTATCTTGCCATCACTGATTGCAATAGCATATATTTCAGAATTCATCGGATCGTATTCATTGTCTTCTTGCAAATTAGCCGAAAAAATCAATGATTTGTTATCATGTGACCAAGTTGGTCCGCCATGATCAAATTTTGAATCGGTTAACTGTCTAGGTGTACCACCCGATACGGGCAAAGTAAATAATTGTGTGTGGCCACCTTTGATGTATCCTTGGCCATCAAAACGGTAATTCATTTGATCAATATATATGGGTGATGCATTCCATTCTGCTCCTTCTGGTTTAGCCGGCATATTAATTATAGAATCGTTTTTAGCTGGAACAAACATGGTAAAAGCAATGTGATTATCGTCTAATGACCACGAAATATTAGATGGGCTTTTCTCAGTATTGATGAGTATCATCTCATCACCTGAATCCATCCAACGCAAATACACCCGCATTTTTCCATCTGCATTAGATTTATAAATCAATTTTTTGCCATCATGTGACCACAGGGGTGAAAAATCATTCTGGCTGCCAGTGGTCAGCGGTCGATTTTTAGATCCATCAAAATTTGCGATCCATAGATTTGATAAGTTTTTATCAGTCATGACATCTTTGTAATTCCTGACATAAACAATGGTTTTACCATCGGGTGAGATCTGAGGATCAGAGACATATTCTAAATTGAATACATCGATTAGTTCTAATTTATTTGATAGTTCAGCATTACATTGGTAACTGGTGAATATAACGATAAGACAGATTAAATTTTTCATAATTATTATTTTTAAATTGAGGGGGTTAACAAATGTTATTAGTTACTTTTATCAAACGATCACATCTCTGTTCCATTCTTAATAATTAGTTTAGCATTTGTCTAATGGATTTGTAAGTGATATGTTTAGAATGAAATTAACACGTAAAAAAACAAATACCTATGCCAAGTTAACTTATTACCCAAATCCCGATATAGAGAATACGATGATATCACAAGTCCTTGATGTACCTAGAAAACCTGAAAAAACACTTATCACCAATGAGGTGACTACGTTTTTTTCTGATTTCCTATGCACATCAGTTACTTGCAATCTCAAACGCATTTCTATGTCGGGATTTGGGTATTAAACTTTTAATAACGTTTTGTAATTCTAAAGCCAACTCGTTATTTAAGACTCTGTTGTTCTGGCTGTCATAATTATCGTAAAACTTTGGCAATGAAAAATTGCCTTTTACATCACCGTTAAAATGTGGCATGGAATTAATCGCTGTATTTAAAACGTTTGATGCACCGCCTGCTCCAGGTGATGTTGAAAGCAATACCATGGGTTTATTTTGATAAACTTTTGGGTTAATGCGTGAACACCAATCAAATAAATTTTTGTATGCCGCTGTATAGGAACCATTGTGTTCAGCAAATGAAATAATCACTGCATCTGCGTTTTCTATTTTTGCAAGAAATGCATGGGCCAATTCATGTTTGCCCAATTCATCTTCTCTGTCTTGACTAAAAAGCGGCATTTCATAATCATTGATGTCTAAAATTTCTACCGTGCAGTTATCAATTAAGCTGGCCGCATAGGTGACCAATTTTTTGTTGATTGATTTGGTGCTGCTACTGGCAGCAAAAGCCATTACTTTCATGTGTTTTTCCTTCTTTGTGTTTAATAATTTTAGTTTAACCCAATCGACCAAAAAATGTCATTCTAGCTGATTCTGATAATGATACATCTGGGGTAGAATTGTAGGCTAGTACCACAAGCTTACGGGTTGTTTTGCCTTTGACAGGCGTTACTCTGTGCATTGAATTGCGACCTCTGAATAGAACCAAATCTCCTGAATTAATTGACAAGACTTTTGGAACAATTTCTCCATCCAATATTTTTTTCGCATTATCAAAGCCCATTTCACCGGAGTCTGCATCACGTGCATCTTTTAAATATTCAAATACCCCACCATCCTCAGGTGTATTGATCAATAAGGTGATGGCAAAAGAAGAATTATCAAAATGCCATCCAAGTTCTTCGCCCTCATCTGCATAATGTAAGTTAATTGAAGAAAGGTTGTCAGCATATTCGTACAGTTGTTTTTCTCCTAATACTTGACAGAGAAACCTACGAAATTCAGGAGCATCATACAGCACATTAAGCGCTGATTCAGAAGGTATTTGATCTGTTGTAATACAACCTTTTGAAGAGGTCACTAAACGGTTTCTCACATGATTGCTATCATATTGGGGGTCGGATTCAGTAAGATAAATGTTATGCTGATTTTTAGTATAGTACGCCAAGTGTTTTTGGTTTGCAGCATCTTTATTAATAGATTCGATGGCGGTTTCTAATAAAAAACCAGACAAAACCAATGCTCCATTCACATCTAAAGAATTTTTACATTCTTCAATGAATGTAGAGTCATTTAATGGATTTTTTCTTAAATTAATGACCTGTGATAATTCTTTATTCATAAATATACCATTCAACTGTTGTTAATATTTATGTTATCACATATGTAAATCTAAGCATAGTCTTTCAATTTTGTTAGAATGGTCTAAAAATCTCTATTAATTAAATAATTCATTACTTTGATTTATAAAGCTTTAACCATGCTGTAATATGGCAACAATAAGTTTTTTATCACTGGACAACAAATGACAAACAATGACCTATTACGTAGGCTGCGCTACATACTGAACATAAAAGACACTAAAATTATTAAAATTTTAGCCTTGGTCGATTACCAAGTGCCATTGCCTCGTGTGGTTTCATGGTTGAAAAAAGAAAACGACGAAGATTTTACAGAATGTTCTGATAAAGACATACTGGCATTTTTGGATGGATTGATTATTGAAAAGCGTGGAAAAAGAGAACCACCTCCAGGCCAAAAACTCAAACCCATACCAACTCAAAGACTCAACAATAATTTAATATTTTTAAAATTAAAAATTGCATTTAACTTAAAATCGGATGACGTTTTGAAAATGTTAGAGTTGGCTGAATACAACATCAGCAGTTCTGAATTAACCGCGTTTTTCAGAAAGAAAAATCACCGTCATTACAGAGTATGTAAAGATCAAATCTTACGAAAATTTATTAAAGGCCTACAGGTAAAACTCACATCATGAAAATTAAAATATTCAGCATTGTTATCATCGCCACACTTTTAGCTTCATGTGGATTTAAAAACAAATTCAAAACCAATCTTGATTTTTTAAACAACTTTGGCCAATATTGTGGTCAATCTTTTGAAGGGAAAACTGTTTTTCCTGATGACCCAGGACATGATTTTGCCGGCAAGAAACTTATCATGAATGTGGCAGAATGTTCAGAAAATGAAATTCGTGTTCCATTTCAAGTGGGTGAAAACACATCTAGAACTTGGATAATCAGTCGCACAGATAAGGGCTTGTTATTAAAACACGATCACAGACACGCGGATGGCACACCAGATGAATTAACAATGTACGGAGGTTTTGAAGACAAGAACCTCTCTACCACAAATATGAAAGCCAGTTTTGCAGCGGATGATGAAACCGCAGAAATGCTTCCAGAAGCAAAAACCAATGTTTGGACATTAACTTTTGATAAAGCTAATAGTCAATTTATCTATTCTTTAACTCGCCATGGAAAACTACGTTATAAAGCCATATTTGATTTGTCCAATTAATCTGTATGAGATTTTTTATTAAATTTCTTTGACAGCTGTTGCAACTACTTTGATCTTACCACCAAAAGGCAACTTTGCTGCTTCATAGATGGTTCTTGCGGGCCTGCGTCCTTCAGGGAATAATGCCATATAAATTTCATTGACAGCCTCTACTTGGGATAAATCAGAAAAAGCTATGTCTACATAGACAATTTCACCTTTTTCAAAACCCGCAGCCTTCAGTGCTGAGAAAACATTATTAAAGGCACGGTTGGCTTCATCTTCAATGGCACCTGGTACATATTCACCTTGAACATTAACCGATAACTGTCCACTGACAAAACACATGTTATTGACAACCACAGCATGGCTTATTGGATTCGACCAGTGGGGTAGTCCTTCTCCATGGGTTATAAATTTTCGATTATCCATTTGCGACTTTTTCAATTTGTTTGTCATGCACCCATGACAATGTTACCAGTGCGATAATCGCTCCTAATAAACACAACCACATATCTGATTGTGTGTCCCATACGTAGCCTTGGGTTCCCAAAAAGGCTTCAGCATCTTCACCCGATGCCAAGGCCACCCACCATTCTAATAATTCATAAAAAGCACTGAATCCTAGACAGATTGAAATCACAATAAATATGCGCCAAGCATTGCCATTGACTACATTTTTTCGGATTAATAATTCTCTGGTTAATAAAGCAGGGACAAAACCTTGAAAAAAATGACCAACCTTATCGTAGTTATTTCTTTCTGAACCAAATAAACCGTCGAAAAATGGCACTTCAGCATAGGTGTAATGACCTCCAATCATTAAAACAATGCAATGCAACAAGATAAACCCGTAAAGTATAGGCGTGAGCCTGAATGAATTATAAGTAAATGCCATGAGTATTCCGCCAAAAATAGCAGGTGAAACTTCTAGAAACCAAGTGAATTGATCTTTCGGGTTAATACCTGACCAAACTAACACGGCAAGAAAAATAACAGTCCAAATATATTTCATAGTTGCGTTCTCCAATAAAATATGGCCATTATTATTTAATGGCAAAATTTCAACAATTATTATTGTAGCATTAATACTAGTATAACTGCCACTAACAGCACACCTAATTTCCAATAGAAATTTCCGCGGTAGCCTTGTTTCAACACCGACATGTTAAAGTTTTTTGAATTGACATAAACAGTGATTTTCGAACCGACTTTTAATCCCATTATGTCATCACAAGAGTCGCCATAATTGGTAGTCCAAATATCGCCATAGATAATTTTTTTGCCTTTGTAATGTGTCTTATTAATTGTGTATTCATACAGAATAAATGGTTGGCTTTCTTCAGTGCCATCTTCGTCTTCTCTCACATCTATCCCTAGTTTAGCCACAGATGCGGAACAAGGCTTCCAAGATTCAGAAGATTTGCCACGTAAATACATTAGTGTTTCATAGAATATGATTATTATGAAAAACCCCCATAAAACAAACATGGGTATTTGGTATTCAAAAATCATTGGTTAACCCTTGTCGATTTATCCTAAACACTATCTTTGCTTGTTCTTTAAGGTTGATTTAATCAATTTTCCAAAGTTTTTGTCTTTTTTGCGTTTGTCTTGATAAGACATTTGATTGAAATCCGACTCTTTTTTCATTTTTATGTAGTTTTGATAGCGTTTTTTGGATAACTCACCTGAATTAATTGCAGCAGAAATGGCACAGCCTTTTTCATTCGAATGTGAACAGTTTGAAAACTTACACGTATTTGACAAATCTAGTATTTCACTGAACGTATCATCCAAACCATCATCAACTGAAAAACTTCCCAATTCTCTGATGCCCGGAGTATCTATGATCATTGCTCCACTTTCTAAACGCACCAATTGTCGGCTTGTGGTCGTGTGACGGCCCTTGCTTTGGATGTTGCTGACTGCTTGGGTTTCATATTGTTCATCGCCCAAAATACTATTCAGCAATGTGGTTTTACCCACACCAGATGATCCTAACAAACAATAGGTCAATCCAGGCTTTAATGAGCCAATAACAGAATCTAAGTTTTCATGGCTGATGTTGCTGAATTCCATTACTACCGATTCAGGAGCAATATCCAGTACTTTTTGCTTAATGTCGTTAACTTCATCAGTGGCCATAAGATCACACTTACTGAGCAGAATAACCGGTTCAATGCCACTTTCATTGACCATCACTAAGTAGCGTTCTAACCTACGAAGATTAAAATTATCATTCAAAGATTGAATGATAAATGCCACATCGATATTGGCTGCCATCAATTGAAAATCAATTTTTTTGCCAGCAGTTTTTCTTTTCAATAACGTTTTTCTTGGAAAAACTGCGTAGATTATTGCATGAGTGTCGTCATCAAAACAATCGGCATACACCCAGTCTCCTGTGGTAGGAAGGTCTGAGGCAGATTCGGTACCAAAAAGAAGGTTACCTGATAATTCAGCAAATATTTCCTTGCCTCCTTTGGTCAATGTATAACTGTCTTTATTGACAGTAACAATACGAGAAATACCATGTATGGCACTTTGCTTTTGGTCTTCACGTTGCTTAAACCAATCACCGTATCCTATGCTTTCTAAATCACCCATGTTAAGTATATATGTTTATTTGTTATGCATTATAGGATATTTATGCTGTTGCGCAATTAACAATTCGCAAAAAAAAAGCCTCTTGTAGAAAGTGGCTTTTAAAATTATTATTATATTTATTATAAGAGAGTTTTTAAATATATTAAATTCTCCCCCCTTTTTTATAACACCTATCATATTCTATTTAGTGCTTTTACCATGAGGATTATTGGTTCAATTATTTGTACAATTGGGTCAACTATCAAACTTAAACTGTTATTAACTATGAATCATTTAAAATTTTGTTATACATTTTTCAATGCTGAAATTATAGAATTTCAACCATAAGTTTTTATACAACCCATGATGCTTTCGATTATAATACCCATTGATAAATAAACAATGAATAAGGATTTGAATAATGCAGCATATTATATGTACTGAGAGTGAAATAGTTGATAACGAAATTAAGTCAGATGGATTTATCAAAACTGATAAAAACATTTTTGATGTGAATAAAATCTGGATTGGACCTCGCCCTACTCTTGAAACCAATGAAAACTTCAAACAAATTATTCCATATATTCTGCTTTCTTATCAGGGAAAAATAGCGTTATACCAACGTACCAAAAAAGGTGGAGAGAATAGATTACATAATATGCACTCTATTGGATTTGGTGGTCATATCGACGCGTTTGATTTGGCCTATCAAGAGAATGGTGAAATCAATCTGGATAAGACCATAGAAAAATCTGGTCAAAGAGAAATCGATGAAGAGTTAATAGTTTCAAGCATTACCTCTAAAAAACACTTGGGTTATATCTATGATGGCAGTAATCCAGTTGGGCGTGTTCACATTGGTGTTGTAGAGCAATGGGAATTGTCTTCAGATGCAATTAAAAGCAACGAAGATGAAATTCATGTGGTTGGATTATTGACTGTTGAAGAATTAAAAAACCATACAGGTGAAATGGAAAATTGGAGCTCTCATATTATTAATGGGCTTTAATAAAGGTTATTCAAATCCATTTTCAAAAATAAGATCAATGATGGCTTCAAACCCATTCTTAAATAAAAAACTTGGGTCAACAACCATTAAATCTGCCAACAATACGGCCGAATGGGCATTGATTCTACCATAACCCATTTGTAATGAATGACCAGGTTTTGATATATCATGGTCATAATTATAACCACCCACTTTATCTGCTGAATCTTTTAATATATTCCTGACTTGTTCGTTAGTTAGATTAGGATGACGGCTCATAACTAAACTGGCAATACCTGAGGTCAATGGTGCTGAGAATGATGTTCCTGATGTTGAGACATAGCCATTATTTAGCGTAGTAGTAACAATATCAGAACCCGGTGCAGAAATTTCTAATTTATCACCATATTGTGAAAAACTAGATTTAAAATCATTTTGATTAGAGGCTCCTACTGCCATAATATCAGGGTGTGATGAAGGATAACCAACTGATGAAGCCGAACTATTTCCTGCAGCTCCTATGATTAAAACACCATGGGTATTATAGGCTTCAGTAATGGCATCATTTAGTGCCTGGCTTGAACCCACTGAAAGACTCAATTGAATGATATTTGCACCATTGGCAGCTGCATATAAAATTGCATCATCTAAAACTGAACCATTGGGTGCATTATTACCAACATTTCCGATCATAATCGATGTGCCTTTATTGTTATTTCCACCTGCAATACCAGCTACACCATTATTGTTATTTGTTTTTGCAGCCACTACACCTGCAACCGCAGTACCATGAAAAAATCCGCCAGAACCATCATTATCATCACTATCAAAATCCCAACCTTTCCAATCATCAATAAAACCGTTGTTATCATCATCAATATTGTTGCCCGTACTTGGATCCTCAGAATCAGTCCATGCGTCTTCACCTGAGTTAATCCAGATATTATTATAGTTATCGTTGCCCTGACCTAAATCACTGTGGGTAAACTCAGTACCAGAATCTAATACAGCTACAACTATATTACTGGTGCCAGTGTTTAAATCCCATACTGCTTCAGCGCTTACTTTTGGGAGATACCATTGTGATTGGTATTGATTGTCATTTGGAACCAGCAAATACCGACCAATGGTATTGGGCTCTACCATGGAGAATAGTCCACTGTTTTCTAATTGCAGTAATTCATCTTTAAAATTGGCATTTTCAGGCAGTTGAATATCACTGTAGCCAGTTGATGCTGTACGCAATTTTTTTAAATTATTTTGTTGTAAATAACTGCTAAATTGGTTTGAGTTAAAATGTGGGGCAGGCTTTACAGTAATAACGCGAGTATTGACTTTAAATTGTTCACCATTGGATTCCTTAACCCACAATACCTCTTGATCTAGGAAATAATCTTTGCCTGCAAAATTAAATGAAAATTGTTGTTCTGCATTAACAGAAAATACTGCAAGAATGATTAACAGTCGGAATACATAATATAAAGTTGCTTTCATTATAAATTGTCACATTTTGATTTAAAACCGAATGAGTATACACTTATGTATTGATTGCATCAATTAAAACTATTTATTGCCCCTATTTTAGCAAACACTTAACGGTAGCAAACCTGAAAACAATATCGCGGTAATGTGTTTTGTCAATGGGAATGCAGCAATTGTGTTGATGCGTTTTTTATTCGGTTGTTGATACATCCTGTTTACTCAGTTGATGAATGATAATTGCGAACGTTATTTCAATCATACAACCCACAAAAGCACCAACCACAAAAGACAGTGAGAGCGCAGCAATACAAATACCAGATGCCATAAGCATGACTCCAAGAGCCCAGTATATTTTTAAGCCGTAAAGAGTTTGGAATGTTAAATATCTGGCACCAATAATTATTAACATAATAGGATAAAACAGGGCGCTATTGTATTGAGACGAAACAAAAGCAATAAATAAACCACCAAACAATATCCCCAAGTTTTCAAATGCTAGCTTATTAAGCACATTATCTTGTGAATGCTTACCAGTTGAACCAAGTAGTTTTGAAAATAAGATTGATAAAGGAAAAATAAACATGCCGCCTAAAAATAAGGTAAGCATACTGCTAACTGGAGAATAATAAACGCCAATAACACCAGCAAGACACCACACAATACCTGAGGAGGATACTCCAGTTGACCCATCTAAATAGGCTTGCCTCATGTCATTTTGCGACTCAATAAAATTCATCTTTTATTAGTTACTCTATTTACCGTTTAATGTTTACTTAAACTCATCAAGAAATCATGAAATCTTTTCAATTGCCTTTTCAAAAGCATCACACATGCCATTAACTGAAACATCATTGCTTGCTATGACATTGGCTCCATCAACTACTTGAATTTTTGCATTGAGATCATTAACTGGAACCTGGGTTCTTTGCGACAATTTATCGACTTTGACTTGTTCGATTTCCCATGCTTCATCAACTGATAAGTTACAGACATCGGCTAAATACTTGGCATTAAAACCTTCTCCTGTTAAGTTTCTTATACTGTTATCATGACTAATACTGTTACCTGGGTTCCAATAGTGTTGGGTTAATAATGGGCCAATTTCTGGATTATCACACAAATAACCAAATTTCTGAGTGAAATATGCACGGGTTTGATAAACCGCCATGTTGGCCAGTAAATAACCCTGATAAGAACAGGCAGATTCGTCAGATAACAAATGAGGTATAGCCAGTAATGGGCGTGGACTGCATTCCAAACCTAGGATTTTTTGTTCGGTTTTTCTGGCCAGATTGGTGATATTTTGGGCCGTTAATTCTGCATCACTCATCTGATAAAGAGCACGTTCAAAATATGGCACAACCAAAATACTGCGCTCACCATAGGCAAAGAAAGGTTGTTTGGTTTCAATCAGTGCTTTGATGACTTGATCTGGAACAGCTTGGCCATTTTTGTCTTTGGCATAGGCCTTTAGCCAGTCGGCATCACCCAATAAGCTGTCACAAAACATCGATTGAGTCTCAGCATAGGCCATTGAAGTCGGTGCAAATTCTTGTGAAAAACAAGGAGCATTTTGCGCGACATTTGAAAAATGTGCAGCATGTCCTCCTTCATGAAATAAAGTATTGATACCACTGTATCCACTGCCAACCTGGCTCGGAAGTGCATTACTGGTAAAATTAACCTTTGCTGCTACCCATTGGCCATTGTCGTAATATGAAGGAACCGGTCCATGACAAAATCCATTTTGGTACTTGCCTTTTCTATCCAGTAAATCCAGTGTTAATTCAGCGCCTGCATAATCTATATTTAATCGACCAAATGATTCTACCCAAGCCCTTAGCGAACGAGAAAAAGGCATGTAAGGATCTAATGCGCGTGTGGCATCTCCTGCAAAGCTAAAATAAAAATTATGACTTTTCACAGCATCAGATCCTTTTTCATCTTGCAATGATTGGATACTTTTGAGGTTAGTTGTGCTGGTCTGTTTTTCAAAATCTTCTAATATGACAAACAATTCATCACCTGTCATGTGTTCGGTTTTAACCACAGAATAATCAAAAAAATTGTCAAAACCCAATGATTGTGCAAATTTGTTGCGCAATTTCACCAATTCTATAAAGCCATTGTTCAGCACCCATTGTTCTAAATCAAGGAAGGCTTGGTGCGAACTTAACCTGACTGCTTCATTGTTATTGGCTCTGAGGTTGGATGCCAAAGCCGGTGAACTGGCTTCAATTTTATCACCGTTTTCACCTGTGTATGACATCACATGATTTTTCTTTTTATCAAACAATACCGCTTCAGCATTAATCAAATCTGCTTTTAACTTTTGTTCGGTTTCAGACTCCAATGCATTCGACTCAAACAAAGCCAACCAGCCCTTTAATCCATGTATGGTATTTTTATTCTCTTCAGTATCATCTGATAAATCATTTAAATAAGCCTTTATTTCAGTAATGCGGTTGGCATTTGAAATAAAATCGGACCAACTTTTCTCTGATGTTGCGAACTCCTCTGATTGTTCGCTGGTGCCCATATAAGTAGACCAGAACAAATCTTCCTTTTTTCGATGAATAGATAAATAATCGTTATTTAATGAGTCAAAATATTGTTTTGCTGTTTGCATGTGTTGTCCTTTTTATTGATTTGACTATCTTACTTAGAAATCTACACCAATACAATTACTTGAATAAAAATAAAGATTTGCACTGTTACTTTGTTAGTTGAACCGATATGACTTATTTATTTGCTAATCTTAAAGTCATAAAACAACTATTAGGGTCTATCTGATAATCTGCAAAGGGTTGACAGTATTCAAAACCATTCTTGGCATACAAATTTCTGGCTGGTTTAAAAAAGTCCATTGATCCCGTCTCAAGACTGAGCCTGGTATAATTTCTAGATTCCGCTACTGTGAGAACATGTGATAATAGTTTTGAAGCAATGCCTTGGTTTCTGGCATTGGTTGCTGTCCGCATTGATTTAATTTCACCATGATTAAGAGACAATTCTTTTATGGCAACACAACCCAGCACTTCTCTATTTTTTTCAGCTCTCCAAAAAGTAATTGATGGATGCTTTAATGATTCTACATCTAATGCATGAATACTTTCGGGTGGTGACGTGGCATACATATCGACCAAGTGTTCTTCTAATAGTTTTATAACACCACCACTGGTTAAATTGTCTATTGTTATCTTCATGTGTTTGTTTTAACTTAAGCCTCTCATAGGAAGCCCCTCAATTTAGCGCAGAGATACGGTGCCATGGCTGTGACAAGCAAAACAACAGGCCAAATATTGCCATCTTTGAAAAGGTAAGCCTCCAACAATTCGGACCAAGGCTTGCCTTGTATGAGGTGCCCAAATGAGAACTCAAATATTAAGGTGAGTAACAGCCAACAACAACCAATGGTGACATAGAAAGATAGTGAGCTAATACCAAACCATGGCAATGTTAAGTAGGATACCACAATAATGAGTATTGATAAAATCACTCCACTTAGTATATAACCTGGAACTTTGCCAAAAAATGGAACGAGTAGCGCTTCTCGAAGTGTTCCATTAGCAATGGCGATCACAAGAATAGCAAACCAAACAGTTAAAACCTTTGTAATAATTGAGAGAGTCATAATTTTCAACTACAATTTCTATAGACCAATTAATTTTTTGCCATTAACTTTAACCATGCTTTGTGGTATTTTGCTATGCGTTCCAAGTCATTATCTCTAATGGATTTTAAACGCAGAACATTAATATTGTCTTCGATATCCGCAATTTTTATTTTTGTCGCCAAAGGGTTTTGTAAAACACGGTCGACAAATTGATCGTAACTTTCGCCTTTTACTTTGGATAATAACTCAACAGCGATAACCACATCTGAAGGTATACCTTCTGATATCAAATCCTCAGCTGTGTAATCAGAATCTTCTATAACATCATGCAGTAAGGCTGCTGACATTTCATATTCTGTCTGCATTTTTGCCATTATTCTTAAGGGATGAAGGATGTAAGTTTTTCCTGCTTTGTCTTTTTGACCAGCATAAGCTTTTAAAGCTATTTCTAAAGATTTTTCTATGATGTCCATGTTTCCTCACTTACTTTTACAACATATTATAGATGTATAATTGTTGTATTTCTATCCATTTTTACCAATTTAATATTTGATATTAGAAAATATGTCTCTTGGTTATTAACAAATCAAATTAATGTTTTATGAATCAATTTATATGATTTTAGACTTTTGTGAGTAAAAAATAGTTTTTTTATAGTATTCTATGCCTTTGTAATTAATTTGGAGTGCACCTGTGGTCATTCGTCACGTCTTTATTTTACTGTCTTTTTTGATTCCAATAAGCATTTATTTAATTGGTATGTATTGGAGCCCAATTTATTGGTCAATTATTGTTATTGCTCCTTTAATCATTATAGGTTGGATTGATGTTTTACAAAAAAAACAAACCATTCGCAGATTGTATCCAGTCATTGGCAGACTCCGTTATTTATTTGAATCAATTCGACCAGAAATACAACAGTATTTTGTTGAATCCAACACCAATGGAACACCTGTTAGTAGAGAGTTTCGCTCCTTAATATATCAACGCGCAAAAGGTGACAGAGACACAAGACCATTTGGAACCATATTTGATGTTAATAAAGACGGATATGAATGGATCAACCATTCAATTAATCCAAAAAATCATGTAGATCACAATTTAAAAGTCAAATTTGGTGGTCCTGATTGCACCCAACCCTATGATGCATCACCCTTGAATATTTCTGCCATGAGTTATGGATCACTTAGTCAAAATGCCATTATGGCACTCAATAAAGGCGCTAAAAAAGGCGGTTTCGCACACAATACTGGAGAAGGAGGTTTGAGCCCTTATCACCTTAAACATGGAGGAGATATTATTTGGCAAATAGGAACAGGGTATTTTGGTTGTCGCAATGAAGAAGGCAATTTTGATGATGAAAAATTCAAACAACAATCCAGCCTTCCACAAGTTAAAATGATTGAAATTAAACTCTCACAAGGAGCAAAACCTGGTCACGGAGGCATATTGCCTGCAATTAAATTAACCCAAGAAATTGCTGAAATCAGACACGTTCCTATGGGAAAAGATGTCATCTCGCCGCCTTCTCATACCGCATTTAATTCACCAGTAGGATTATTAAAATTTGTACAAAAAGTTCGCAAGCTCTGTGGTGGAAAACCCGTTGGTTTTAAACTCTGCATTGGTAATAAATTCGAATTCTTAGGCATATGTAAAGCCATGCTAGAAACGGGAATAACACCTGATTTTATCACAGTTGATGGTGGAGAAGGTGGCACTGGTGCTGCACCCACTGAAATGACCAATGCAGTGGGCACTCCATTAAGAGATGCTTTAATTTTTGTTAACAGTGCACTGATTGGCATTGGTTTAAGAAATAAAATTAAAATAATTGCATCTGGCAAAGTATTTTCAGCATTCCATTTATTAAGGGCCATAGCCTTAGGTGCAGATACAGTCAATTCAGCGCGTGGCATGATGTTTGCCTTGGGTTGTATTCAATCCAGAACCTGTAACACAGATCATTGCCCAACAGGAATCGCCACCCAAGACCCTGCCAGATTTAAGTCATTAGATGTAGAACACAAAGCCAAAAGAGTTAAAGCTTATCAGTATGAAACCGTTAAAAATTTAGCTGAACTCTTAGCCGTTGCAGGTTTAGATCATTTGGATCAGTTAGAACCAGCACATATTAACCAAAGAGTGAATGGCACTGTCGTGAAAAACTATGCACAACTTTACCCAGGTATTACCGAAAGCTGCCTATTGTCCGAAAAAACCTTGCCTGAGGATTGGAAATACGACTGGCAAAGATCCAATGCCATGGCTTGGTAAAAAATATTCTAGAATCTATTCTAGATTGATAAAAAAAACCGGAATCCAACAACTGTTATGTTCCGGTTTTTTTATTGTTTATAAAAATATCTTATAACTTAACTAAGGTATTATTTATTGCAATAAGCGCATCTTCGCCAAGCTTTTTACAACGATCTGCAGACCAACCATTAAATTCATCAGGTAAATCATGGTTATCTTTGAATGGCATTTCTACAGTATATGCCAATGTATTGAATGTTTCACCAATGTAATTAGTGGCAATTCTTAAATCACCTTTACCTGGTTCATCATCATCATATTTATGCACATCTTGAAAATCAGGACTGGCTGCTGCATAGGCAGCTTTAAAGGTATCTTCTAAATCTTTTAAATGCTCATTATAATTTGGATTGCCTTCACAGCCTGCAACAAAATTATAAGGAATCGCTTCATCGCCATGTACATCGAGACACATATCCAATCCTGATTTGTGCATTTGCTCCCGCACTAAAAATACTTCTGGGCTTTTTTCCATGGTCGGTTCCAACCACTCACGGTTAAGATTAGCACCAGTGGCATTGGTACGCAGGTTGCCTCGATATGAGCCATCTGGATTCATATTGGGGACCACATGGAATCGGCAGTGTTGCAATAGATTTCTGGCAGTAGGGTTGTCGGTATCCAATAATGACTCCAATAGGCCTTCTACAAACCATTCGGCCATTGTTTCACCCGGATGTTGGCGTGCTATTATCCATATGTTTTTCTTTTCGACTAAATCAACTTCAGAATCTTCAATCACTAACATATCAAAATCTCTGCCATCTACTGTTTCACCAAGATTAATCAATCGGGAATGTTCTGAACTTTGAGCAAAAGCCAGCAAATCTAGGTGGCGTTCAAATGAATAAGGCGCAAAATAAGCAAAATAGATATCATCAGTATCCGTAACAAAATCAGCCGTCAGTTGCTTTCCATCATAATTAGATGGGATGCGAAACCACTCTTCTCTGTCAGTTGATGCACAGATATCGTAATCTTTCCAACCATCGGTATAAGATGTTTCACCCGCATTGATTATTTTAAGTGTGCATTCTTGGTCTTTAACTCCATGCAATCTGAATGAAAACCATTGCAGAAAGTCAGAATGTGAATCTTTTTTTATTTTAACTTGAATATCATTGAAAGAATCGGTTTTAACCACCTCTATTCTTCCGCCATCAAAACAACTGCTGATTTTCATATTTTTTCTCTTAATTCTTAGATTACACCATTATATAGAAGCACAGTTAATTGAGAATCAATTTTTGGAATAAATGATAAATCATTAAAATACTGTATATTGATTGACTGTGTTCAATTAAATGAAAGGGATAAAAAAAAGGAGCCGAAGCTCCTTTTAACTTTTTATAGAATACTCGAATTTCTAATCACTAGAAGGTGCATCATTACAATGCCAAGATAAAAATTTCCAGGCCTTTTTATCTTTAACCAGAACATCAGTACAACGACCGTGTGTGGTTTTGTGTTTTCCTTCTTTATTTTTAGCACCATTAGAATAGTAATAATGAGCAACAGCCGTTGACCCATGAACTACAATTGCAGTTGGTGAATATTCAGACATCAAGGTTTTTGATAGTGGCATACTATAAGTTGACCACCTTTTTGATGACTCACGGCTACGCGGCATTGGATTTGTTCCACCCCAAACCATAGCATCAGCAGTGACCCACTTATCTGTCCAATTCGCATCATTTTTATCAATATCAGCATATGATCCCAGAACTGCTTCCCAAACTTCTGTTTGTTTTTTATCCCATTTTTGAGCTTGACTAACAGAACATATAAAAACAAGTGTAAGTGTAATAAATTTTATCAATTTATTCATAGATTTCTCCCCTTTTTAATAAACATGATTGTTTATTATTATATTATATATCACATAGTAATGACCTTGTACAGATAAAACACTGGTATCTTTGCAATGGAAGTATTATATAAACTATATAGAAAAGATTAGCATAGCTTTAAAATATTTATTTACGTGTTTAAATGCTAAATAAGAAATACAAGGAAGAAAAACACCACCATATAATGACAAATAATGAAATGGTAATATAAGTTATACTTAAGTCACTTTTATTTTATGATAAAATCATGGAAACTGGAGAATTATAAATTTTATTGAGTAAGACATAAAACCCGGAAAATGATTAATAAAACAGAACAATATAAAGTCATAAAACAAGTACTAGAATCAGTCGGTGATCAGCGTGCAAAGCTTATAACACAAATTAATGATTCAGAACTAAGACACCATATTGAAGGCATAATCAATGACCAGCAAGCCATCACTCAGCATTTTGATCAAGGTAATTCCAGTAATAATGTCGATGTAAATCACAAACCAGAAGATTTAGAAAGTGGCACTAAGATCAATCGTATAACCATTGAAAAAATGCTCGGAAAAGGTGGCATGGGATCAGTCTATCAAGGATACGATGAAAAACTTAAACGCAAAGTGGCAATTAAATCTATTCGCAGCGAATATTTACAAGTCGAATCAACCCATCAGAGGTTTATCCGAGAAGCGCAAATTCTCTCGAAAATAAACCACCCATCAATTTGCCATATTTATGATTATATTGAAACCGATAGCAGGGATTATCTGGTCCTAGAATTGATTCATGGTAAACAACTGAATGAGGTCTTTTTAGATTATGATGAATTATTAAAAGTCATATTAAAATTGGCCAAAGCACTGGAAGCTGCGCATAAACATGGCATAGTTCACCGCGATTTAAAACCTGATAACATCATGATAACAGATGAGCATCAGGTAAAAGTGCTTGATTTTGGAATTGCACAATCTTTAAGTAACCCGATGGCAATAAAATCAAATATTGATGAAAATGAAAATAATCACTCTGGGTTTACCAAACAAGGATCTTTAGTCGGAACCATTCGTTACATGAGTCCTGAACAAGCCAGAGGAGAGCCATTATCAACAGCCAGTGATATTTATTCTTTAGGAATCATTATCCAAGAACTTTTTAGTCATGAAAATGCCTATGAGGCAACTGAAACATTCGAATTACTTGATAGTGTTCAAAGAGGAGAAACATCTGATTTCACTTGTACATTCAAACCGATCACAAAACTCATTAAAAACTTGTGTCAATTACTGCCTGAAAACAGACCATCTGCAACTGATGTTTGTGTCGAAATTGAAAATATTATTTTGGCCCCAAAAAAGAAAAAAAAGAGAATTTTACAAATTGTTGGTTTGTTTATTATTACTGGATTAATTGTTGTCATGGGTTTGCAGTGGCGTGAATCAATGATTATTAACAACAGTTCAGAATTGGCCAAAACCTATACTGATAATATTAATCAATTGGTGCGAGAAGCAGAACAAATTTATGTTCTTCCAAAGCATGATATTAAATCTGAAATAGAACAAGTTTTAGAAAGAGGAACTCAATTGTATATTCAGATTGATAATGACACATTGTTGACTGAAAAAGACCGAACACAATTACATGGCCTTATTTATTTAGAATCTGAAGATTTTGAAACCGCAGTAGATTTTCTTGAAAGATCCAATGCCAACCCAAACCTTTTAGCCCGCGCATGGATTGGTTTATACATAGATAAAACTTCTGATTATTCATCTATTTATGGTGTTTCCAAAGCATTACAAGCCGAAGAATTAAGAGAAAAATACTTAACCCCTGCGATAAAATACATCAACAATACAGCCCAACCAAACGCAGTACATGAAGCCTTTAAAATTGCACTTACAGAGTCATTAGATGCTGGCCTTGTCCTTTTAAATGAAATTATACAAGAACAAAGTTGGGATAAAAAAGCAATAAGGCTCAAGGCAGAAATACTATTAACTCAAGCAGATACCGCTATTCAAGCTGGTAATTGGGACACAGCCAAAAGCCTATATTTGCTCAGCATTGAAAATTTTGAACAAGCCACTGAAATGGCCAGAAGTTACCCTGAAAACTATCTTGGCCTGTGCCAAGTTAATAATATATTGCTCTTTGATAGCATTCAAAGAACTGGCCAAGACATTGAATTGCATTCCCGAAAAGCGATCCAAGCCTGTGAAAATTATTTAATTACTTTACCAGGTGATGAATTTGCCATCAATTTATTGGCAAGGATTCATCTAATAATGGCCCAAGGAGAAATATTGCATGATTTTAACCCAATGCCTCATATTGATAAAGCAGAAAAATGGATACTCCAATCATCTGATACTGGTGATGATTATGGAGCATTGTGGACAAAAGCACTTTTTCATAATATAAAGGCCATGCATTTACTTAATACTGGGCATTTAGATAACACAGATATAAATTTAGCCATTGATTACTATAAAAAATCGATTATATTTGCTCCATCTAACCAATCTTATCTGAGTTCAGACTTAATATCTGCATATGGATTACAAGCTGATTTATTGTTTAGAAAGAATCTTGAGATCATACCAACTATAACAAAGGCGGAATATATTTTTGAGCAATCAATAAATAACACATCACTACTCATCGGTGACAAGAGAGAATTCTACCTCGACATGGCTTCGGTCTATTTCGTCCAACTAAAATATGATTATATTAATGGCGAAAATATTGTACAAATAGGTGAAAAATTACTAGAACTCTTCGAATTGGCCACTAATGAATTATTGGTCGAACCCAAAGTAGAGTTGAATATTGCCAATGTACATTTGCTTTTAGCAGAATCGCAAATTGATGCTTCGGATATCAACTCAGTCAAGCACCATTTAACATCGGCAAATCAATCTATTGAAAAAACAGAGATGATTAATGCGAATCATCCAAATTTATTGCTCTCTAAATTATGGTTACAATCATTGTATGCTCATTTAGACAATGAAAAATATACCGTCACCGACAAGATGTTTTTGCAAATCAGTGCGGAGATGCCAAATAATGACGAAATTAATTTCCTGTGGGCGAAGTACTTATTGACAAAATCACAGAAAATAACAAACCAACTTGAAAGAAATACATTAGTTGAGACAGCAAAAAATAAAATTCAAAAAGCATTAAGGATTGATTCTAGTAATAGATTTTACTTGAGGTTAGAAGAAAAACTTAACAGCATATAACTCCTAATGAATTTATTGGATAAATCTAAAATCAAAAATTTATTATCACTACATTATATGCATAATTTCATGCAGCGATTCGGTATTAAATTAAAAGCTATTCTGGCTTAACTACAGGCGGAATAAATTTATGCAATAAGAATCCTAAGAAGAAGAACAGTAACCCCAATAAGATCGGCATAATTGTCCCAATATTAATCCCTGAACTAATAACAGTAGTCTCAGGCTCACCTGATTTGACAAATACAGTGACTTTCTTACCAGATGAATAATCAAAAGTTTTTAACCATTTCCTGGCTTCAGATTTTTCATTAAACCCTCCTTCAACAGTATTACCTGTGCCCAATGAAAATCGGCTATTCTCATAGGTTTTACCATCCACATCATAGGCATAAGTGATTTCAATCCTGTAAACCAAATGTCTTTGTGTTGCGCTACCTGTATTAGATAAAGTGGCTGGGATTCGTGTATTAATAATTGTTCCCTCAACTTGATCCCAACTTTTACTTGCCATCGCTACCGCAATAAAATAAACCCCAAATCCAATCATTAACAGACCCAGAATCATTAACCCTTTATAAACTTTTGTCATTAAAGCACCTCATGTAGCACAATATTTATTATAAGTCTAAGCTACGATATTAGCAAATGAGACATTTAATTACTAAAAATCACCAATATAATCAGGATCTGGAAGTTCCCTTAGCACCACTGCCTTGATTGATGATAGGCCAGAAACATGGGCTTTAGCCAGTCGGTGAAGACCATCCAATACGCCAAGTTCAGGATTAATTATTATTGGAAAGGACAAATCAGCTTTCTCGACTCTTTGATAATGCTCGATAATCGCTATTATCGTCGGCTCATTTTCTCCATGAAACCAAGCATTTTCATCCAGATACTCATTAAGCTCACATAACTCAATATCAATGACAGGTAATTTTTCAGTGGCCTTTACCAAACTCTGAATAAACCAAGTATGACGCTCACCATTAACCTGCGTACAAAACTTCCCATAAAACCCAACTGGCATATTCGCAACAGTTTTAGCACATATTTTTATTTCTTTCATCAACTGTCTCGGTTAAATATTATATGCTTTACCACACGGAGCGTGGGAACGAGTGTAGGTCTGTGCTTGGAAATATGAGCCAACGGAGTGTTAGTGATTATTTATCAAGTGCTGAGATTCAGAGTTTATAGCGTGATATAAACCATTAATTCATGAGCATGCCGCCGTTGACGTGTAGCGTCTCGCCGGTAATGTAGTCACCCATATTGGATGCCAAAAAAAGCACAGCATTGGCAATGTCTTGTGCTTGCCCCAATTTACCCAAAGGCACATCTTTCATTAATGCTTCTTTATTGGTATCATCCATGTCCTTGGTCATATCTGTTTGTATAAATCCGGGTGCGATGACATTTACTGTGATGTTTCTTGAGCCTATTTCTTTGGCCAGTGACTTACTAAAACCAATCAAACCGGCTTTGGCTGCTGCGTAGACAGATTGTCCTGGATTGCCCATTGATCCAATGACAGATCCGATTGTAATGATACGGCCAGTCTTAGCTTTCATCATGGGCCTTATACAGGCTTTACTCATGCGGTAAACTGATTTCAAGTTGGTGTCCATTAACCAATCCCACTCGTCATCTTTTAAACGCATTAAAAGGTTATCTTTGGCAACCCCTGCATTGTTAACCAATATAGTTGGCAATGTTTTTGCAGTTTTTAAGTCGCTCATTAAAGTGGCTATTGAATCCGCATCGCTTACATTTAATACCTTGCCTATTCCACCTGTGCCCAATTTTTCTGATATGGCTGCAGCTCCTGCTTCACTGGTTGCTGTTCCTATGACATAGGCGCCTGCTGCTATTAAAGTATCTGCAATTGCAGCACCAATACCTCTAGATGCACCAGTGACCAATGCGACTTGGTTTTCTATGCTAATGTTCATTATTCTTCTGCTCCAAGGGCTTTATCGAAGCCTTTTGTTGTATTTAAACTGTTAATATTCCATGCACGATTGGTGCGTTTAGCCAAACCAGATAATACTTTATTGGGGCCACACTCGGTAATATTTATAATATTGTTTTCCATAAGAAATTGATTTGTCTGGCTCCATTTTACAGACTTATATAGCTGCTCTACCAAAGCTTTTTTGATTTCATTTGGTGAAATATGTGGCAATACATCAACATTGTGAATGACTGGAAAATCTGGAGATTTAATATTGACTGTTTCTAGGTCTTCAGCTAATTTTTCTGCTGCTGGTTGCATTAATTGGCAATGAGATGGCACACTTACCGGTAATGGCATGACTCTTTTTGCGCCTTTCTCCTTGGCCAATTCACTGGCTTTCTCAACAGCCTCTTTAGCGCCAGAAATAACCACTTGTCCTGGTGAGTTAAAATTTGCAGCACTGACATTTCCACCAGAATCGGCTTGTTGGCACAGTTCAATGACAACTTCATCATCCAAACCCAATACAGCTGCCATGGCACCTGTGCCTTCGGGAACAGCCTGTTGCATATATTGGCCGCGTTTATGAGTTAACAATACAGCATCTTCAAAATCCAGTGCTCCTGCACAAACCAATGCAGAATATTCACCCAATGAATGTCCTGCCATATAGGTTGGTCTAATTTCGGATTGCTCATTCCAAAGATTCCAAATCGCAACTGACGTGGTCAATAATGCAGGTTGGGTATATTCTGTTAGGTTAAGTAAGTTATGTGGGTCTCTTGCGACCATTTCAAATAAATCAACATTCAAAATATCGCTTGCTCTGGAAAACTGGTGTTGAATTTGTGGATATTTTTCAAACAAGTCATCGAGCATGCCCACAGCCTGTGAGCCTTGCCCTGGAAAAACAAATGCAAGGTTTTTCATATTGTGCCCCTTAATTATTAATTAGTTAGTATTTTAGCAACGCAGAACCCCAGGTGAATCCTCCACCAAAAGCTTCTAAAAGTACAGTTTGACCACGTTGTATTTTGCCTGATCGTATGGCTGAATCTAATGCCATTGGAACTGATGCAGCTGATGTATTGCCTGTCATATCAACTGTCACAATGACTTGATCCATGTTCATTTTTAATTTTTTAGCTGTGGCTGTAATGATGCGTAAGTTGGCTTGATGCGGCACCAACCAATCGATTTCAGATTTATCCATGTTGTTGTGAGCCAAAGTTTCATCTACAATGCGTCCTAATGTTTTTACTGCCACTTTAAATACTTCATTGCCTTTCATAGATATGGCGATGTCTTCTTCCTTAAATCCTGTTGAAGGACCAACATTGGTTTTTAATAAATCAGCATAATCACCAGTTGCATGGATATGTGAAGATAATACTCCTGGTTCTTCGCTGGCGGTTAAAACTGCAGCACCAGCTCCATCACCAAATAATACGGCTGTGGTTCTGTCTTCCCAATTCAAAATTCTGGTCAGTGTCTCAGCTCCAACAACCAAAACATTTTTGTGGCTTCCAGATTTGATGAATTTGTCGGCAACACTGAGTGCATATATAAAACTACTGCATGCAGCGTTTACATCAAAAGCACCAATTTCTTTAATGCCCAATTTACTTTGTAATAAACAAGCTGTGCTAGGAAAAACCAAATCTGGAGTGGTTGTACCCACAACAATCAAATCTAAATCATCTGCGCTAATCCCTGCAGCTTCAATGGCTTTCTTGGAAGCTTCAAATGATAAATCAGATGTATACTGGCCATCTGCAGCTACGTGTCTTTGTTTTATCCCCGTTCGTGCTTGAATCCATTCGTCACTGGTGTCTATTATTTTTTCTAAGTCACTATTTGTGATGACTTTTTCTGGCAAATAACTGCCAGTACCAATGATTTTTGAATAAATTGTCATTTACGAATTCTCCAGTATTGTTATCATTTGTGACACTATGGGTTGTTGCGATGTATTGTATGCTTGTTTTAAAGCTGACTCAAAAGACATGGCATTACAATTACCATGGCTTTTAATAACTAGGCCATCTAAACCCAATAAAAGTGCACCATTATACTTATCTGGCTCAACAATTCGCATTCCTTTTTTGATTTTCTGCCAGATTGTGCTTTTTGGTGCATCAGAACTTTCATTTTTTATATAAGATGCCATGGCTTCACAAGACTTCAATGTTATGTTACCTACAAAGCCATTACAACAAATGACATCAGCAAATCCATTAAATAAATGGGTACCTTCACAAAAGCCTTTATAATTTAATTCAGATTCATTTAACATCGCATCGGCCTGTTTGACTGTGTCGTCACCTTTGTTGTTTTCCATGCCAACATTCAACAACACCACTTCTGGTTTTTCTATGTCATTAGCCGATTGTTGCCATGCGCTGCCCAATCGGGCAAAATTGTATAAATCATAAGCACGGGCATCAATGGTTGCACCCACGTCTAGAAGCAAAGCCCGTTTTGATTTGCTCGGAAGTAAGGTTGCTAATACTGGTTTTTCAATGTCACTCATGGGTTTCAACCAATATTTAGCCAACACTACCAATGCTCCTGTATTTCCTGCTGTTACTGATACATCTGCATTTTTTAAAGCCACATCTTTAATCGCCAATGATAAACTAGAATCACGTTTTTGACGCAAAGCAGTAAAAGCTGATTCTTGCATTGAAATTGATCGCCCACATGCTATAAATAAAATTCTATTTTTATCTAGTAATGGAATACGATGAGCAATAGTATTGAGGTAACTTTTTGATACAAAAACCCTGAAGTTAATGTCATTTTGAGACTTTATTATAGACAATATCGTTTCCAAGCGATCGTCTGGATACGCATCTCCACCCATCAAATCGACTGCGATTGTGGTGGTTTTCATGGTGCTGATTTGGTTGATTTTATTCATATCTTAGACTGAGAATTGTACACTACTCTACATGATTGTATAACTAATACACCATTGACACAAAAATAAATTTTAAATTCCATAAAAAAACGGAGCCTAAATTTAGCATTTAAGCTCCGCTTTGGTGATATTTTGTTTCTTTATTTAATGTGAACAATTAGTCACATCAAACTTTTTATTATTATTAATCTAGTAAGTTTTTCTAGATTAATAATAATGTAATGCAATAATTATACAATTAATGCAAAAAAGTTACTATAGTTATTCTTGATCTTCTACAAAATCATCAGCCATGTCGATGACTTTTTGACCTTTGTAATAACCTTCAGCACTGACGTGATGACGGATATGAACTTCACCACTCTCAGAATCAGTAGATAATGTACGTGCTTTAAGGTTGTCATGAGAACGTCTCATGCCTCTTTTTGATGGTGTTTTACGACTCTTTTGTACAGCCATTTTAATTTCTCCAAAATTATTTTAAATTTTTCAATACTGCGAATGGGTTCGGTTTTTCATCAGTCATACTGGCTTCCTCAATGTCATCATCTGCATAATGTTCATTAAATGGTGCATCAGGTACTGCTAAAATTAACTCATCTTCAATTATTTCATGTGGTTTAACTGTGCCTTCTTCTACCCAAGAAGCTTCCATATCATCACCTATCAAGTCTTCGTAAGCAAGGTCATCAATAAAGCCAATTGTCGAATCAATATCCACAGGAAACATAAATTGTTTTGAACTGATTGTGCACATTAGTGCCAATTCAGTTTTTACTTTAACCCGAGCTTTTCCCAGCAATCTTGCAGCCCTATCAAACTGTATAGAAAATTCAACATCACCACTGTCTTCAGCTAACATCTCTGTTAAACGTGACAATTGTTGAATTTTTATGCTTCCTTGATAGTGCCTTTGTCCATTAACTGCCTTATCTAGGGCAATTTTATCGGGTAGTTGTTTCATAGCCGGCGGATTTTACTTGGTTTATATTGCCTTTGCAAATAATAATTTGAATGATTTTGCTAAATATACAATAAATTGCTAATAATAATCAAAAAGCTTACTAAAATGAATAAATTTGTTAAAATAATATTTTTTTGGGGCCAAGTCCTTGTCAAACCAACTCTCTGCTTTATTGCCTTATAACGACAAATTAGAGTCAAGAAACATCTCAGACATTGAGTTTGTTATTATTCATTGTACAGAATTACCTGATATTGAAACTGCAAGAGTTTACGGAGAAAAGGTTCATTACAAATCTGGAACCGGTAACAGTGGACATTATTATATCTCAAAATCAGGCCTTGTCTATCAATGGGTTGAAAACGACCGCATGGCGCACCACGTAAAAGACCACAATAAAAACTCAATAGGCATTGAATTAGACAATTTAGGACGCTATCCTGATTGGCACAAAACCAACCATCAAATCATGTTCGATGAATACCCAAATGCACAAATAGATGCTTTGATTAAACTGATACACACATTACAAAAATCCTTGCCCAATTTAAAATACATCACGGGCCATGAAGATTTAGACAGGCGATTAATTAAATCCGAAAATGACCCAAGTATTTATATTAGAAGAAAAATGGACCCAGGTACCATGTTCCCTTGGGATAAAGTCATGCAACAAATCAACCTTATTAACACAGGTATATTAGGACAATAATTATGAATGCGATGCAAAAATTACTGGAGTTTTTCCAATTAGAAAAACTGGAAGAAAATCTGTACCGAGCACAATCATTAGACATTGGCACTGGGCGCATATTTGGCGGACAAGTTTTATCTCAAGCCTTAGCCGCTGCATACAGAACTGTTGAGAACAAGCAAGCCCATTCGTTTCATGCCTATTTTTTACGCGAAGGTGATGTCAAAAAACCAGTAGTGTTTCAGGTCGATAGGGCCAGAAATGGCCGCAGCTTTGATAATAGAAGAGTCGTTGTCATCCAACATGGCCGCCCTATTCTAAATCTTGCCGCGTCTTTTCAAATTGAAGAACATGGCTATGAACATCAAGTTGATGCTCCAAAAATCCCCTTACCTGATGAGTTGGATGAAAAACCATTTTTAAGCACAAAACAAATGAACTCACTAACTCCTCGAATGCGCCGTTTAATGACCACTCAAGGACCATTTGAATTTCGATTTGCAGATGATATAGACCCATTTGATTTAAATAAAAACGAGCCCATCCGCCAAATTTGGTTTAAAGCCAGACATGATGTACCAGATAACCAGGCATTACACAGACAGTTGATGGCTTTTGTGTCTGATTTTCATTTGGTAGCAACTTCTACATTTCCACACCCTGTTTCTTATTTAGATCCTACATTGCAAATTGCCAGTCTCGATCATGCCATGTGGTTTCATCATGACATCAATGTTAACGATTGGTTGTTGTATGATTGCTTCAGCCCAGTGGCTTCTCAGGGACGTGGTTTCGCTCAAGGTCGCGTATTTACACTAGATGGAAGATTGGTTGCCAATACATCGCAACAAGGTTTGATTCGTCAAAGAGACAAAGCCAGAAAACCTTTTGTACCTCAAAAAAAATGAGGTTTGATTAATCACTGAATTTTGACATAGTTTCCACTTTCTCCCTGAAAGTAGGTTTTTCCCTCGTGGGTAATAAATGCCATGGTTGCCACTGACTCGTCCACGTAGCGAAAATGTGTGTTATTAACGGCATAAATGGATTGCTTGAATCCTGTGTTGTATTGAATAGCCAACACTCCATCATGATTAATAATTTCAAATGCTACTGCATTTGGTTGTGAGCGTTTTTTAAAACTATTGGTCAATTTTTTGTACTTGCCAATGTTTTTTGCAAGTTCTTTGTCGCTTAATTTAAGTCTTAATGGATAGTTTGGCTTTGGTAAATCTTTAGTGATATGGTTTTCTATCACATTGCGCATTTGTTTTAGTGTTCCATGTTGAAAGGCATTTATCATCACGTAAAAGGCCAATCCTGATTCTTTATTATAACCGTACCGTGACAAGTAGCCATCGGCATCTCCACCGTGCCCATAAAAGTGATAACCATTTGTTTGCCATTGGTAGTTACCCAATCCATAACCATAGGTTAATTTAGACTTGCCTGCCAATGTTGTTTTGGGTGTTTCTATTCGAGTTATATCATCTGTACTAAGAAATTGCTTTTTATTGTGCATGCCATTATTGAGCATCAGTTGTAAGAAATTCACCATGTCTTTGGTGTCCGTATTTATTGCAGCAAACGGGCGGTAAATATTATGCCAATAAGGAATGGGTGTTTTGCCATCTGTGTTATAGCCTTTTATTAAACTTTCACTAACGTATTTGTCTAGGAATAAAGTTGATGAAGGCATTCCTAATGGCTTGAACACATACTCATGCATTAAATGTTCGTACTTTTTACCACTGGCTTTTTCTAATGCTAAGCCCAAATATCCTGCACCTACATTGCTATAAGATGAATGCATGCCAGGCTGCCATTGGCTCACATGATTACCTAACTTTAAATCCATGGCCTGATCAATAGATATACTTTGGCTTTTGTTGTAATTCCATTCGGCTCGAGATAATTCAGGTAAACCAGCAGTATGCTCTAATAATTGTTCCAGGGTAATTTCTGTATTGAAATTGTTTTCAATGTATTTTTTCTTGAGATAATAATTAAGTGGTTTTGTTAAATCAATTATGCCAGCTTGTTGCATTTTCATGGCCAGAATGGCCGCAAAGGATTTACTTATGGAACCAATCCTAAACATATTAGAATGATTAAAAGGCATGTCACTTTCCCAACTGCCTGTGCCTAAATACGATTGGGAGATAACTTTATCATTATCGACGATAATAACTAGTGCGGCACTGACTTGGTTTTCTTTTCTTATTTGATCAATTAATTTAATAAAAGAATCAGATGAAATTGCAGAAAATGGTAATATTAAAAGAACAAATATAGATAGAAAAAATAAGGATTTTAAGTTATGAAAATTCATGTCTGTTATTAAATTGTGTACTATATTAACCTTGCTAGGTAATATCGCTCACTCAGTCGTCGTGTGTTTGTTCATTCACGAGTTATTTTTGTGAAGTCATAGTCGCTCTACAACAAATAAAAATATCGAAGTGATGCGCGAACACACGGCGACCTATCTTTTTAATATCATATGGTTAGGGATGACATATGAAAAATATCTCTGCGTTACAATTTGCAATTAATGGAATGACCATTGAGTAAAAATTAAGCCTTGATATATTCTTCATATGTCATCCTGAGTGTGCGATATTATCTAGCAAGGTTAATATATTGTAAAGTATACATAAATTTCTGCAACTTATTTCATTTTATTGGGTCATTTATATATGCCAATAAATTTTCACCTGACTTTATGAAATTATATTTAACCTTAATAATAGTGTTTTTTTTGAGCACTAATACTTCTGCTCAAAAAAATAACTATAGGGTTCAAGTTGATCACATTAATAAAACATTGCATATAGAAACCTGCTTTAAGCAAGCACCTGATTATTTACACACCATTTCAAGAAATGCTGAAAAACTCATACAAAACATTAAATGGAATGATAAGCCAATCCAACACCGCAACCGTTACATAAATCTACCCGATGGTAAACAAGGTTGTTTGACTTACAGTGTCAACAGTAAGCAACAAAGAAGTCGCCTGAATAATAGTTCCATAAACAAACAACATCCGCATGATACTGTTTTAGAAATTTCAGATTGGTTATGGAAAAGCGACGTTTACAACCAATACTCAGAGGTAACCATAACATTTTTACACGACACTGGTGTAAATGTCTCAGCCCCATGGCCATTAATTTCTCGAAACACAAACAAAACAGAATACTTTGTTAAATATACACCTGATAGTTGGGTTGGCTATATTGGTTTTGGCATATTTGATATATTGGAATTAGACATATCTAATAGTAAATTCAACTTGGCCATTATCAATGGTAATAATTCATTTAATAAAGACAGCATCACAGATTGGATTCAACAAATGACAGGTGCTGTGGCTAGCATTGGCAATGGTTTTCCAATAAAAGAAGTGCAAGTGATGGTGCTATTGATCAAAGGAACCAGAGGCACTGTGCCTTGGGGCCAGGTTAATAGACATGGTGGTTCGGGTGTATTCTTTGTGGTTAACCCTGATAAATCACACCGAGAACTAATCAGTGATTGGACCGCTGCACATGAGTTTAGCCACTTACTATTACCGTATACTCCAGATGACCGTTGGTTATCTGAAGGATTTGCCAGCTATCATCAAAACATTTCAAGGGCAAGGACAGGTTTATTAGATGAAAAAAGTACATGGGAAAAATTATTAGCTGGTTTTGAACGGGGTCAAAAAACAGCAAACAAATACAATGCACCCACATTAAAATATGCAAAAGGCCGAAACAGAATGCAAATGTATTGGGGTGGTGCTGTTATAGCATTAAAAGCCGATGTCGCTCTTCAACAAGCAACCAATGGGCGCAATAGTTTATCTCAAGCATTAGATAAATTAAGTGATTGCTGCTTAGATTCTTCTCAAGAGTGGACAGCAAGAGAAACTTTTGCACGTTTGGATAAAATTACCAATACCCGGATTTTTTCTCAATTGTATTACCAAGAAGTCAAAAAACAAAGCTATCCACACTATCAACAGATGTTAAAAGAATTGGGTATCATTCAAAAATACAATGGCCACATAATATTGGATGATTCGGCCGAAAAAGCCCATATCCGTAAAAAAATTATTAATGGTTAATCTCCTCATTAGACCTATACAATGTTTAACTGCATTAATAAACAACCCTTATTAAATAACATTTAGTCAAAGTTCATTAAGCCAATCACCACCATTGAATTCATTTATATCCCTGTCTCTTATACACATCTCCGAGCCCACGAGACAGGCAGAAATCT